>JAGNEZ010000097.1 GCA_018003015.1 Phycisphaerae bacterium
GATCAGCCGACGCATCGCCGCCGACATGCAGCGGGAGGCCCAGACGATCGGACGAACCCAAACCACCCGGTCACTCCACGAAAACCGGAACCGATGCCAAGTGGCCCGGTATTGATGCTACAGAGACAATAATCATGACTGTTTGCCAGGCGGCGTTTGAGAGCACGCCCGGTGGATTCTCACTCCTTGTTCACCCGGATGACGATATCCTTCGGCAAGGCCAGTCCGGCCGCCACCTGCATGGCCTTGAACAGGCCCACGGGGACAGCACATCCGCTACAGCAGCCGGTCAACACCGAGCGTGCCGCCTGCATGAGCGCGCTTCCCGGCTCAGGCCCGATTTCCTGGAAGGCATCGAAGGGGCCCTGCGTCTTCAAGAGATCACCGAGCTGGTCAATCTTCTCGCAGTCGCTCTGGATCTCGAACGATACGTTCTGATCGTCCAGACTAACTGCCGACGCTTTCGTATGAAATCCGCAGACGCCGGCGTCAATCTCGACAGTCGCCTTCATGGTGATCCTCGTGCTACCCGGCCCGCCCGATGCGAACGGCCACTTCCGCCACGCGGCGTCCGAGGTTCCTGGCCGTGGACAGGCCGAATTCGTCACCGCTGATATCGTCCTTGCCGTTGTTGAGCAGCGTCCCGCCGATGTGAGCGGTGGGCCTGCCGTCCCCGACCACGATCATCTCCTGGCACAGCATGGCCGCCAGGACTGATTGAACGGTCAACTCCTGCCCGCCGTTGCGCGCGGCGCCCACGGCCAGCACGCCGCCGACCTTGTTGCCGAGGGCGAAGCTGTTCTTGCGGAAGACCATGCAGCGGTCCAGGAACGCCTTGCACAGCGAACTCATGTTTCCAAAGTAGACCGGGGTGCCCACGATGATGCCGGCCACGTCGGCACCGCTGATCTTTTCGGCGACGGCGGGAAAGTCGTCCTTCTCTCCAGGCTGCAGCGGTACGCCGGCCGCGACATCGCCAGGGATCTTCATGCCGGCCAGTTCGATCAGTTCCACCTCCACGCCCGGCGATGCCGCCTTGGCAGCATCCAGGCAAGCCCGCATGGCCGCCGCGGTCGTCTTGCCTTTGCGGGGGCTACAGCAGACTCCCACGATCTTGAGCTTGCCGCCGGTTGGCCTTTCGGCCGCCTTGGCAGTTCCTACACCTGCGACCGCGCCAGCAGCCACCACTGTCCCGGCCGCTTCCAGAAATCCGCGTCTTGACAAGTCCTGTTTCATCGCATGTCTCCTTGAAAAAGGGTTGTCCTACTGGTCGGCTCGCGACTAATCGCAACCACCGCCCCCAAATCCGCTAAGAGGTACTGGTCATCGAGGCGTGCTGAACATGCACGTGCCCATCCTCCATCTCGTAGATGGTGTCGAAGAGGTCGAGCATGCGGTGATCGTGCGTCTCCCAGACGCGCATGAAGTTCCGTCGTCTCGACCAAGCGGTTGACCGAGGTATCGTCGGCATCATCAGGCAACGAGGGCCAAGGGAAGTCACATCCGCAAGTGGCGACGACACACGCCGCCACGATGAACAAGGGGACATGCTCGTGGTGAATCATGGTAAGCCTCCGTCTCGCTCCAGGCCGTCCTGGTCTGGATTGCTGAGAATCCACTCGCTTCTCGTGGTCAAACAAACACAGCGAATCGTTCTTCTCTCGCCCTTCTTGCCACACCGAGTTCTGCCTTGCGTTCACAGCGGTCTCTTTGCGAAGCCTCACCTCCTCTCGGCAAATCACTGTGCCGTGTACAACAGATACACGCCGCCCAGCAAAACCAGCACACCGCAGATCTTCTTGAGGATCACCGCACCTTTGGATTGTTCGTTCCAGTTCAGATACTTCTGCACCACTTCCGTGGATGTCCCCGCCGCCACAATCATCGAGCAGTGCCCGACACCGTAGGCCAACAGCAGGACCGCCCCGTATAGGGCGCTCGTCGTCGCGACTTTGAAGGTAACAGCCAGGATCGGCGCCATGTATGCGAACGTGCACGGACCCAGCGCGATCCCAAAAACCAGCCCGAGAATGAAGGCGGCCAGTGCGCCCTTACGCTTCATCTGAACCTGACCAGGGCCGGAGAACGGCATGGGGATCACGTCCAGGAGGACGAGGCCAACAAGGAAGAAGATCAGCGCAACAAAGTAATTGCCGTAGCGTCCTACGTCGCCCATCATCCGACCGGCCGCCGCGGTGATGACGCCGATCAGGGCGATAGTGAGCAGTATCCCCACGGCAAACAGCGTGGAGATGCCGAAGGCTCGCCGCGTGGTCATCTGTCCCTGCTGGTCGATGAAGCCGACGATCAGCGGGATGCTCGCCAGGTGACATGGGCTCAGGATGATGCTCAGAATGCCCCAGACGAATGAAGCAGCCAGAGCGATGGCCGGCGTACCTTCGACCGCATGCGTCAGTGTGGTGAAAAGCTGCTCGATCATTTGCACTCCCCGATTTTGCATGCGCCGGCAATCTGCTGGGGTGTCATTTTCATCTTGGCGGCCAGTGCCTGGCCGATGGTGACCATGTGACCGGTCGCGGGCGGATGCTTGTCCAGCCAGGCCTTGAGGTTGGCCTCGTTCACGAAGAAGGCTTGTTTGAAGCAGCCCGTGGAGGCCCAGTTGCCGTCCGGGCCTTTCTTCGCGCCCGCCCAGGCCACGGCCGTTTTGGGCTCTAACGAGGCGACGCTGCCGTTGAGCGTCTGGACGCGGATCGTCTCACCCGTCAGAGCGTCCTTGGCCTCGACCTCGATATCCTTCTGGAGCCGGGCCGCGACGCCGAGCCCACACATGACGCAACAGCCGTACGTACGGGTACTCTCCGCTACCTTCACCAGGCACGCATCTTCCGGGTAGACAGCCCGATCGCAGAATCCACACCGCGCGGCGAGTTCCTTGTTGCGAAGCCCTTCCCAGTTGAGGATGTTGCCAGGGCTCTTCTGCTGCTCTTTCGTCGCCGCTTCCTTGTCCGAGAAGGCCATGACCGTCGGCCGGCCTTTCGGGTCCAGGCCGTAAAGATAGGTCGCTGTCGTTGCTGGGACGAGATTGCCGGACACCGTGTCCGTCGCGCTGGTGATGGCCTCGGCCTTCGCCGGCTCCTTCACGCTGGAGTGGTAGATGAAGAAGCAGTGCGGTGAACACAGGATGATCTGCTCCGTCTGACCCTTGACAACCACCCGCGTCTTAGGGTTTACGTCGCCATCGCACATGAAGCAGACGCTGTCCCTGGACCGCGCATCAGCGACCGCGGGAACCGCGCGTTCAATTGAGGCCGCCGGCTTGCCTGCAAGATCGACACCGAGCTCCTTCCACTTACCGAGGATGTCCTCCTTGGAAAAGAAGCCCTCGTGCCGGAACCGCTCCTTACCCGAGGCGTCGTAGAAGATCTGCGTCGGGATGAGCCGGATCTTGTAGGGGTCTCCGGCTCTCGGGTTTTCCCACACGTCTACGAACTCAACCTCCATCCGTCCCACGAACTCCTTCTTGAGTTCCTCCAGGATGGGGGCCATCTTCTTGCAGGGGATGCATTTGCCTGCGCCGACATCGACCAGCCGAGGCAACTTCTCCCTGGGTGCCGAGGTGTTCCCCGAAGCTGGCTGGCTCGGCGGTGTCGCCTGCGCTCCCAAGATCGCCGCCGTCTGAATGGGGCTGGTATCAGACGACGGCGTCTCCCCTTGGTCGTTGCCGGTCTTAACCCAGAAGACCGCCGCTACGATGGCGATAAGGGCGGCGACGACAACGAACTTGCCGCTCGACGCCACACAGCAGGCTCCCTGAGCCTCCGCCGCGTTCCGATTCTCGTGAGTCATTTCAATATCCTTTCGTGCTCTGCACTACACTCTCGACCGTGGCTGTCGCTCCGACGACGCAATGAGCGGCATTCATGAACGGCTGCCGGGGGCTGGGTCTGCGCTGAGGTCGACACCCAGTTCCTTCCACTTGCCCAGGATGTCCTCTCGACCGTAGAAGCCCTCGTGCCGAAACAACTCCTTGCCCGACGCGTCGTAGAAGATCTGCGTTGGGATCATGCGAATCTGGTAAGGGTAGCCGGCGTCGGGTTTCTCCCAGACGTCGATGAATTCGACTTCCATCCGTCCGGCGAATTCCTTTTTGAGTTCCGCCAGGATGGGAGCCATCCTCTTGCAGGGGATGCATTTGCCGGCCCCAATATCGACCAGCCGCGGCAACGCCTTTTGCGCCGTCGGATCCTGGTCGTTCTGTGCCTCGGCAGGTCGGCTTGCCGAAACCGGTTGCACCTGCGGCTGATCGCCCGTGCGGGCGGCATCCTTGTTCTTCTGCTTGCTCGCCATGATGGCGCCCACAACAATCAGCAGGCCCGCTATGATGCCGATCCTTAAAATCTTGTTCATGATAACCATACTCTCCTGATTGCAGCGCCAAGCCTACATGCCGGATGCACCGCTGAGGAACGAGGACAATTCCGTCCGCACGTATTCGGTAAAACCACCGTAATCACCGACCAACTCCCAGACCGATTTCAGGTTCTTCCACTCGGCTAGTTTCCCATCTCTCATACGAACCAGGACCAGCGACTGAGCAGTCAATTCGTAATCCTTCTCGAAATGCTCGTTCCCTGGTTCTTCGATATTGATCGGGCGCCACTCAATCAGCCCGCCGCCGAGCTCTCCGGCAAAGTGCGTTTCGATCGCCTGGTTGGCCCATTCCTCGATCTGCAGGCAGGTGTGGCAGCGCACCGTTCGATGACAATAGAAAGCGACCACTTCCGGCGAGGTCGCGAACGCCGACGACTCTCCGCTCGGCTGCGAGGCAACCGTTGTTGTGACCCCTGCTGGCTGGGTAGCTGGGCGAGTGGCAGGGGCGGGGCCAGGGGCAGGACTTGGAGAAACCGGCATCAAGCATGTGCCGCACGTTCCGCTCGTCGAACCGGTTCCGGCCCACCAGTGGCTGGTCGCGATCGACCCGCCAAGGACCGCGATACAGGCCATGACGATGGCAATGCGGCCCAACCGTCCCATGCGTGGCCAGTACTGCCACGCGATGAGCAGAATCACTATCAGCAGCGCGGAAATCCACACGCTGATCGGGGAACCGCCGCTACACTGTTGGCAGGGCTGCATTTGTCAGTCAACCTCAGCGAGACCTTCTGGCCCCCACGCGGATAAGAGCCCCAAGGATCGTCACGACATCACGCTGGTCAGCAAAGTAGTAATGTCTGCCTCCGAGAGAACCTTGCCCGCAGACTTAACCTCGCCGTCAATCGCCAAAGCCGGAGTCATCATCACCCCGCGCTTCATGATATCCGCCAGTTGCGTGACCTTGCACACCTCATATTCGATGCCAAGGTTCTTGGCTGCGTTTTCGGCGTTCGCCGCCAGCGTTTTGCACTTTGGGCACCCGGTTCCAAGAATCTCGATTCTCATAAGATATCTCCCATCAGCATCCCGCGGCCGCAAGGGCCTTGACCTTGTCCACGACCTTCTTGGCGTCGCCGATCATGTCCGGCTGAGCGGGCTTCTTCTCGACGCCCAGGTCGGTTGTGACCACGTGCACATCGACGGGAAGGTCCGCCTTCTCCATAACCTTGCGCGCGCAATGATCATCGCATCCGTCGATGACGATGCGCCGGCCGGCCTTGCGGGCCCGATCCATCTTGTCGCCGATGTCGGCGGCCACGGCCGCAATGCAGAAAAGACTCCCGACGCCCTGCTGCATGGCCTGCACCCCGGCCCGATTGGCCACCTGGCCCGAATGGGCCGCCCCGGCGCAGGTGAAGATCAGCGTTTCGCCCGTACTTCCACAACCGCATCCCATAGTACACCTCGTCTCAAGAAACGAGAGAACCGAATATCATCCCCGTGATCGTGGCCATCACCACGACCAGGGACACAAAAACGACCGTCTTGCGCGTGCCCATGATGCTGCGAATCACCAGCATGCTCGGCAGCGAGAGTGCAGGTCCGGCCAACAACAATGACAGAGCGGGCCCCTTGCCCATGCCCGAACCGAGCAGCCCCTGGAGGATCGGCACTTCGGTCAGGGTCGCGAAATACATGAACGCGCCGAAGACGCTTGCGAAAGAGTTCGTCCAAACAGGCCAGACCGGCCGCACGACGGACTCGAAACTTCCGCCACCCCAGCCGGTTACGGCAAAAAACGTATCCGGCTTGTCGCCGACCAGCATCTCGACGTACTTGCTCGGGATGAAGCCTTCGTGGTCCGGCCGACCGAGGAGGAATCCTGCCACCAGCACACCGAAGAATAGCAGTGGCAGGATCTGCTTGGCGAAACTCCAGGTGGCATAGAACCAGTCGCTGGCTTCACCCTTGCTTGTGCTGGTGATCGCTGAGAGGCCGACGACCGCTGCCGTGAACGGGATCATGATCCACAACCCTTGGACAGGCAGGATCATCGCCAGGACAACGGCAGGGGCTGCGGCAGCTAGCACTTTCCACCAGGCCACGTGAAACCAGATGACCAGGATCAGGGCCAGAGCAGCGGCAAAGCCCGCCGTGATAGCCCACTTGGCACCCCAGATCCGCGTCCATGCACCGGCGACGGGCGTCTTCTCAATGACCTGATCGCCGGACAAATGGATCTGTTGCCCTGCCTCCGGACCATCCACGACCTTCAGAGTGTAGGTAATCGGTGACGCCTCGGACGCCTTGACGATCGAGGCATGAAAAGTCTGGCCATCGCCGGTCTTGAAGAGCCAGTCATTGGGTGCACCCCAGTTGGCGAATACGAGAACGCCGATCATCGCGGCGAAGAATGCGGCATTCTGCCACAGCGGTCGCGATACCTGGGGTTCGGGCATGGCCATCTGTCCGTTGGCTTTCTCGATTTCTTCTTTGCGGTAGATGAAGTGCATGATCAGGCCGATTACGACGCTGAACGCAACGGCCCCGACGGCACGGGCAACGCCAAGCTCGAGGCCGAGGATTCTCGCAGTCAGGATAATCGCCAGGACATTGATTGCCGGCCCTGAGTACAGAAAGGCCGAGGCCGGGCCGAGCCCTGCGCCCATGCGGTAGATCCCGGCGAACAGCGGAAGCACCGTACACGAGCAGACCGCAAGAATCGTGCCGGAAACGCTCGCCACACCATACGCGAGCACCTTGTTCGCGCGGGGCCCCAGATACTTCATGACCGATGCCTGGCTGATGAAGACGCCGATGGCCCCGGCAATGAAAAAGGCAGGCACCAGGCAAAGAAGCACATGCTCGCGAGCGTACCACTTGGCCAGATGCAAAGCCTCGCTGATGCCGCCGTTGAACCGCGGCCATTCGACCGGCAGGTAGAAGAACACGAGAAAGACCACAACCATGGCCAGCAACTTCTTCCATTCGGTCTTCCAGTCCATTGATCACTCCGGCGTTCGACGCTGGACACCCCGCCAGCAGGGACGCATTTCCATGGCTATCAGAATGCGTGGCTCTGTCGGCCGCCCACGCTTCAGCTTATTGCTATATGGCCATCCCGCCATAAAGGTCTCAAAAAGAGAGACGGCCATTCACGAACCGAGTGCGGCCGCCTGCGCCTTGAGGTTCTCTTTCAAAACTGCCTCGATGCACCGCCAGAAGCCTTCCAGGCATTTGACCCTCGGGCGGTAGAAGATCGTGGAACCCTCCTTACGGTCATCCACCAGTCCGGCCTGTTTGAGGACGGCCAAGTGCTTGGAGATCGTGGACTGGTCCGCGCCTACCAGCTCCGTTAGTTCGCAGACGCACCATTCCCGGTCCTGAAGTGCTTCCAGGATCAGCAGGCGACTCGGGTGGCCCATCGCCTTGGCCACCCTCGCCCGCGCCTCATAAAAGTGAGCTGGTCGTCTATCCATTGTCATATGGCTATTATACCATATAGGCATGATCTGTCAAGCCCGTTTTTCTGATCGCCCGGAATGGTTTGAGGTGGGAGGCATACACCCCAGCGAACTCGCCTTGTCCAGAACCGACTCCCAGCTATTCTGGGTGGACGGTAAATGGCCTAACCTCATGAATAGGATCGGCCGCGCAAGCGGGTCAACACGCTAAACAGATACGTCAAGGCGGAGCATTACTTTATGTTCTTGAATGGCGAGAGTAAGGGGGGCACCCGGCGTTGCATCAGCATGCCAAGCGGGTACTCAAGCTCGTGGACGGTTCCATCTCGACGAACGGACAGCACGAACAGCGCCCTGCGTGACGCCACGGCGTCTGCCAGTGAGACACAGACAGTGTGGACGAGTCCGGGACCGGACACAACCGAGACGGCTTTCTCCCAGCCGGCATGAAGGTGGAGCGGACTTGACGACCACTGGGAGGCGCACTACACTTCGCTAGTTAGCGAAGTGGCGAAGTCACGAGGAGGCCGTTGTGCGAGAGTTCCTCAACATTACGAAGGCCCTGAGCGATGAGATGCGGGTCCGGGCACTACTTGCTCTTCGCGATGGGGAGCTATGTCTGTGCCAGATCATCGAATTGCTGGATTTGGCTCCCGCAACGGTGTCCAAGCACATGGACCTGCTGGTCCAGGCCGGTCTGGTCGAGCGTCGCAAGGATGGCCGATGGTGCTATTTCCGGCTGGCGAGCGGCCCAGCACGCCCGGTGGTGCGGCGAGCGCTGGAGTGGGCGCTGGGTGTGTTGGCGAATGACCCGGCCATTCGGCGGGACCTCGGGGTCCTGAAGAAGGTGAGATGTATGGATCTCAGGGAGTTGAGCGCATGCTACAAAAACTGAGGGTCCTTATTCTCTGCACGGGCAATTCGGCCCGGTCGCAGATGGCCGAGGGCTTCTGGCGTCGCTTGGGCGGCGATCGTTGGGAGGTGTTCAGTGCGGGCGTTGATCCCAAGGGCGTCAATCCGGTCGCTGTTCAGGTCATGGCCGAAGCTGGCGTGGACATCAGCGCTCAACGCAGCAAAAACGTGACCGAGTTCCACGGCCAGCCGTTTGACCTGGTCGTGACCGTGTGTGACAACGCGGCTGCCGCATGTCCGTCATTCCCGGGTGCCAAATGCCGAGTGCATTGGCCGTTCGAAGATCCCCCGCATCGGCCGGTCGCCGACGAGGCACAGTTGTCAGCCTGGCGACGGGTGCGAGATCGGATCCGGACACGAATAAGCGAGTACCTGCGGCAGCAGCAAGGGGCAGGCGAAGGAGAATGACCATGGCAGACAAGATCACTGAGACAGTTCAGTCGAAGTATGCGGCCGTGGCCGGTGGCGGCCTGTCGAGCCAGCAGGAAGGTGTTCGGCAGGTGGCTCAGGCCTTCGGCTACACGTCGGAGGACTTGGCCAGCATCCCGGCCGAAGCGAATATGGGCTTGTCTTGCGGCAACCCGACGGCGTTTGCGAGCCTCAAACCTGGAGAGACCGTAGTGGACCTGGGCTGCGGGGGCGGGCTGGACGTGCTACTGGCCGCCCCCAAGGTCGGGCTGACGGGCAAGGCCATCGGCATCGACATGACGCCGGAGATGATCGAGCTGGCCCGTAAGAACGCTGCTCGGTCGGCGGGCGGGAAGATGCCCTCGAACGTCGAGTTTCATCTGGCTCAGATCGACAAACTGCCCCTCCCTGATTCATCTGTCGATTGTGTGATCAGCAATTGCGTGATCAACCTCGCACCGGACAAGCGGGCTGTGTTCCGTGAGGTTGCCCGGGTGCTCAAGCCGGGCGGTCGTCTGGCGGTCAGCGACATCGCCCTGAAAAAACCGTTGCCCAAGGAGGTCGCCGAGGATGTGATGGCTTACGTCGGGTGCATCGCCGGGGCGATCCTCATCGCGGATTACGAAGCCGGTTTGCGGGACTCGGGTTTCGCCCATGTCCAGGTGATCGACAGCGGCGCGGATCTGAACGCATACGCGAGGGTCGAGAATTCATCGGGATGCTGCTCGCCAACACTGAGCCTCCCTGTCGCCAATCAGTCCGCCCAATCGAGTTGTTGCGGCTCAAAAGCCGCTGACCCCGGCTCTGGGGACCTGCACAAGGGAATGGCCCAGTTGCTGAGGCGCTACAACGTCAACGATTACGCCGTGAGCGTGAAAGTCTACGCCGTCAAGCCTGGACAATGACCAAGGCAACCTGGTACGAGTGCAGCATCCGATTGGCCAACAGGAGCAAGAGCAATGTCGAGCGGACTGACCAAGAGACTATCCTTCCTGGATCGATACCTGACGCTGTGGATCTTCCTGGCCATGGCGGTCGGCGTGCTGCTGGGATATTTCGCGCCCGGCGTGGGTGACTGGATCGGCTCGCTCCGGCCCGAGGGTACCCAGACCAGCATTCCCATCGCCCTCGGCCTGATCCTCATGATGTATCCCCCGCTGGCCAAAGTAAAGTACGAGGAGTTGGGCGATGTCTTCCGCAACTTCAAGGTTCTGGGCCTGTCGCTACTTCAGAACTGGGTCATCGGGCCTATCCTGATGTTCCTCTTGGCTATCGCTTTCCTTCGCGGGCAACCGGAGTTCATGATTGGTCTGATCATGATCGGTCTGGCGCGGTGCATCGCGATGGTCATCGTCTGGAACGATCTGGCCAAGGGCGATACGGAGTACGCTGCCGGCCTCGTGGCATTCAACTCGATCTTCCAGGTCCTGTTCTACAGCGTATACGCGTGGCTGTTCATCACTGTCCTGCCGCCGTTGCTGGGACTGAAAGGAGCGGACACATCCGGGATCACCATCGGCCAGATCGCCGAGAGTGTATTTATCTACCTGGGAGTCCCATTCCTGGCCGGCATGCTGACTCGTCTTGTGCTGGTCAAGACCAAGGGCAAGGAGTGGTACCATGGAAAGTTGATTCCGAAGATTTCGCCGATTACGTTGATTGCCCTGCTGTTCACCATCGTGGTGATGTTCTCCATGCAGGGCCAGAAGATCATCTCGAAGCCCGGCGACGTTCTGCTGATCGCCGTGCCGCTGCTGATCTACTTCGTCGTGATGTTCCTGGTCAGTTTCTGGATGGGCAAGAAAGCCGGCGCCGGCTACGCAAAGTCTGCAACTCTGTCTTTTACCGCCGCCAGCAACAACTTCGAGCTAGCCATCGCGGTGGCGGTCGGCGTCTTCGGCATCAACCACGGGGCGGCCTTCGCGGCAGTCATCGGGCCGCTAGTCGAGGTGCCCGTCCTGATCAGCCTGGTCAACGTCGCCTTCTACTTCCGACGTAGGTACTTCGCGGATGAGGGAAACCGGGAGTCAGTGGCCGCATCCTCCTTGGTCTGAGGAGTCGGCCAGTGGGGATACACCATGATAGATAAAGGTTCACTCTGCGGTAGCGGTAAATCGGTGAGAGCCGCCGCGCGCGTGGGCTACAGCCGCATTGCGAAGAAAGGGGTATTTGCGGCCGGACGGCCCCTGCTCCGACCGGTCCCGGAGTCCATCCGCGGGACGGTTAACGCCCTTGTTGGATGTGTCGCGGGTGCAGTGCTGGTCGAGGAGCATGAGGCCATGGTTCGGGCGGCCGGCATGCAACAGATCGAGGTCGTGCGCAAACGGGAGTACATCGCGGCGCTCGGTCAGTTCGAAGATCCGCTGTATCGCAAGATCACCGAGGCGCTCCCGCCCGGCACAACGGCCGCCGATTTTATTACCAGCATCGATGTCAAGGCGTGTAAGAATGAATAAAAACAGTCGTGGCATCGTCCGAACCGCACCAACCGCCCAAGGCCGGGCCTAGCGGACGTGATGCCCGAGATCCATGCTTTCGGTCGCCGGCATCACGGCCGGTTCTGTCTCATGGACGGTTGAACGAGTGTAAGCGTGCGCGCAGCCGTCTGGGAAGGCTCCCGAGCGAAGTGACTCCCCGCCAACGCAATTACGCTCGGGAGTATGTCCGCCAGCCTCGCAGGCTTCTGCTGCCGCTCGCACTGGTGCTCAAAGGCGGGTCGGGCGTAACGCCCACCAAGCGTGTGACGCGCCCGGTCCTCGTCGCCGAGAGTCAGAACCCGCCACAGCCCGCGTCGCACTATCTCCGCGAATAACCCCGGCGCATTACGTTTCGCAACGACCAATGCATGGGTAGCTGCCCCGAAGAACTTGAGCCTATCAGCCTCGCCGCCATCCACGTAACCCGCATCGCGGGCCTGTTCGTGCAGAACCGCCAACCGGCCAGGATCAGTCAGGTCCGCCTGCACAACATGCCGCAGGTTCGGAGCGGAAAGCGCGCTGGCCGCCGCACAAAGCCCAGCAACCGTCGGCGACGGTTTCTGGTCGTTCATCTTCCGAAGGAGTTCCGGTTTCTTCTCTGGGGGTGGTGAAACGAGACGGGCTTTGCTCCACGGCGGTGGCAAACGGCGACGTTGTGCCGTACCCGGTCCCCAGGCCAAGTTGACCGTCACCAAGAAGCCGTGCCGGTTCAAGAACCACTGAGAACGACGTTCTACTTTCAGAAGGCCGTCGGCTACCAAGGCTTTCCGAGCGGCCTTCACGTTCCGTACGTCGACCCCAAACGTCTCCCCCAGCCATGACGCCTTGCAAGTTCCGGTGGGCCGGCATGTGCCGTTGCGATAGTACAGGCAACGTAGCAGATGACCGAGCACCGTCGCCACCACGACCCTGTTGCCGTCTTTCGCCAGCCAGCGGAGCACCCTTCTCGGCACCGGAACCCTGCGGGAGTGGTTGGCCACCTGTTCCAGCACGGCCGAGAAGGTGCCGCTCTCGCCACCCGGCAAGCTCGGCAAGGAATGCCCGATCTCCAACGCAGATGGCGACCACACCAGCAACCCAATACGATGAAGCCGGCTGATCGACCGACGAACGGCACCCTCCGTGGTGCTACCCACCATGACCGTGAGTTCCCGCACCGTGTATTGCGGGAAACGCCCTTGTTGAAGGCCGCATCGCCTCGCTATCGCCTCGAAACAGGCCAGCCATACCCGGAGGTCCAACCAGCTCATGATCCCCTGCCTATAGGCCCACCACGCGCTCAGTAGGGCCGTCCCTGAGATGAACACGAACCCGCCGACGGGCTTTCTCCAACCATCCCTGTCGGCAGCTTCGACACATCGACCTTTTTGCATACCACAAACCGTGTTTGGGCGGACACTTCCGCGGGCGTCCGCGATACCCGGAGAACGCGTCAGGATGACACTGGGCTATAGACGAAGGTCGAGGGCAAGAAGTGAATTGACAAAGGGGATAGAACTGCGCTACGGTGACGTTGCCACACGAAACCGTCGCGGCGGTGTCCCCCAGCGGTCCTGCCTGCGACCATCGCCGAGAGCGGCGACCCTGCGGTCGCCGTCTCGCGCCCTGTTTTTCCTCGCTTCTCAGAATCGACCGATCCAAGTAGCTGATGCGACGGTCTCATCCTCTACAACCCGTTCGACCGCATGACCGGGGGGCTCAAGCCCGTCGAAAAAAACTGGCACTACGTCAGCCTGGAGGAGTTCTACAAGCTGCTGGCGGCTTGCCCCAACCAGGGCTGGCGGACGTTTCTGGGGCTCTGCCGGCTGGCCGGTCTCCGGCAGGGCGAGGCCTTGTCGCTCCCGTGGCGTGATGTGGACTGGGAGACTAATCGCCTGAGCGTGTGGGGGAACAAAACCAAACGCCGGCGGATCGTGCCCATCGCCCCCGAACTTCTTCCCATCCTCCGCGACGCGTTCGAGCACGCCCCGGAGGGCGAGGCGTTGGTCGTGTTCGGCGTCGTGGCCCAGAATGTCTGGCGCGACTTCGGCGTCATCCGGAAGAGGGCCGGCGTGCCGAAGTTCCCTCGCTGGTGCCACACGCTCCGGAAGAATCGTGAGCGCGATTGGATGGACGCGGGCTTCGCCTTCCACGTGGTTGTCGAGTGGATGGGTCACTCCGACGAGGTTGCCCGCCAGCACTACCTACGGGTGGACGAACGCGACCTAAGCGCCGCAACTCACAGTCTGATCGGGACGAAAGTGACGCAACTCGGGGTTTCTGAGCCTCAGGAGCCCAAGCAGCCGGATTCACAACCTTCTGCGGATCAAGGAGTTGAAGAAACAGCGGGCGATCGGATTCGAACCGACGACGTCCAGCTTGGGAAATCGCTTCTAATTGCCTGCCGAAAAGCACAGGAAACCCAGAGCTCGCAGTAGCTTAGCGCGATCCGACTCCTTTTGTCATGGCCGTCCTGAAAGTACAGTGATCTGGCCGGCGTGAAGATGTCGTTTTCTTCGGCGGGTCTTCTTCTTCCTGGTATTCTTCGACTGGGTCTTCTTCCCTCCGGGCGCGCAGCTGTTTTCTTCCCCTGGGTTTTCTTCGGGCTACTCCTGACTGGGGTCTCGACGCTATCGGAGCCAACATGGGCGGTTTGTCCGGGAGCCGCCCATGACCCCAACCCGACGACGTAAGTGCCGCCACTGCGGCCAGCTATACGAGCCCGACCCGCGCAACCGTTACCACCAGAGATACTGCAGCCAGCCGGCTTGCCGCCAGGCGAGCAAGGCCGCCAGCCAGCGGCGTTGGCGGGTTTCGCCCAAGGGGAAGGACTACTTCCGCGGGTCGGCCAACCGCCAGCGGGTGAAGGCCTGGCGGCAGGCCCATCCGGGCTACTGGCGGAAGCCGGGCCAGACGTCTCGCGCGTTACAAGATCACTGCGCACCACAAGTCCTGGTCCCACCAGAAGATAAGTCCACCTTAGATTCCCGCGCGTTACAAGAGATCATCCGCACGCAAGGTCTGGCCCTGACCGGACTTGTCGCCCAGTTAACCGGCAGCGCGTTACAAGACAACATCGCTTCGACCACCCACCGGCTGATACGCTTGGGCCGGGAGATTCAGGGACCCGCAAGCGGGAGACCGGCCGATGGCGGTGTTCAAGCGTGTGCTGTGCCCGGAGCGATTGCGGCAGGTGCCGCCGCAGTTCAGTTGGATCGACCATCGGCTGGTTCGGGATAGGCACATCGCCGGCCGATCGGCCGAGGCCCTGGCCTTGTACCTATTCCTGGTGGCCGTGGCCGACGGCCAGGGACTCAGCTACTACTCCGACGCCGGTATCGGCAAGCTGCTGCCGCTGGATGGGCCGACCCTGGCCCGGGCTCGTGAGGAACTGATCCGGGCCCGGCTGATCGCTTACGAACGGCCTCTCTACCAAGTCCTTTCTTTGGACAAGTTCGCCACGGCGAATCTCGCCGGAGGCGGACCCGCCGGCCCGAGGGGCGGTGCGCCGCAAAGCCTCGGCGAGATCCTCCGACAGATGAGGCTTCCGACATGATCGACTACGAGCTGTACTCCAAGATCAAGGACTATCATGACCACCGTCACCTGACCGTGGCCCAGATCGCCCGCGAACTGCACCTGGATGCTCGGACCGTCGCCCAGTGGGTGGCGGCCGAGAAGTTCCGGCCGCGTAAGCTGCCCCCCAGGCCCAGCAAGCTGGATCCCTACAAGCCGCAGATCGTCCGCTGGCTGGAGAGTCAGGCGCATGAAAAAGGGCGCGCAGAGAATGCCGTGGGATACGTCAAGAAGAACTTCCTGGCCGGGCTGGAGCTGAGCGACTTCGCCTGGGTTAACCCGGCCGTTCGTCAATGGCTGGACACGGTGGCCAACGTGCGGATCCACGGCAGCACCCACCGGCCGCCGGCGGAGCTGTTCCAGATCGAGAAGCCGCGGCTCAAACCCCTGTCTCTTCAACCGTACGATGTCGGGGTCATCCAGTCCGTGCGGGCCAGCCGCCAGTTCCGCGTGAGGGTGGACACCAACACCTATTCGGTGCCCGCCGAATACGCCGGGGCGGCGTTGACCCTCAAGCTCTACCCGGACCATCTGTGCCTCTACCATCAGGACAAGCTGATCGCCCGGCACGTCCGCTGCTACGACCGGAGGCGGGACTTCGAGGATCCCGATCACCCCAGGGCTCTGCTCCAACAGCGCCGCCGGGCCCGGGACCAGAAGCTGCTGCAGCGGCTTCTGTCCCTGACGCCCAAGGCCGAGCGGTTCTATCAAGGGCTCGCTGAGCGGCGACTCAACATCCTGCATCATATTCGCCAGATCGTCGCCCTGGCGGAGATCTACGGAGCGGAAAAAACCGCCCGGGCCATCGAGGATGCCCTCGAGTTCCAGGCCTTCAGTTGCGAATACATCGCCAATCTGCTCGAGCAGCGGCAACGTATCCTGCCGGAGCCGGGAGCGTTGCACCTGACCCGCCGGCAGGACCTGCTGGACCTGGAACTGCCCGAGCCCAACCTGGGGCTCTACGACACCCACGAAACCTCGCCAGCACCGCCGACCCAGGCCCCGCCGGAGGCTTCGCCAAGGCGAGAGCCCGATGTGATCTCAAGTTCGGCTGCCGAGGGCGAAGACCCGAAACCGATTCCCGGAGAAAACCATGAGCCGCCGCAAGACCAGTGTCGCGAGCCCGGATGATGACCTGCGCCGACAACTGCAGCTTCTCAAACTGCCGTACCTGCTGGAGCACTTCGAGGAACTGGCCCACAAGGCCGGCTCGGAGCAGTGGTCCCACGTGGAGTTCCTGGCCCGCCTGATCGAGGGCGAGGCCGCCCTGCGTCAGGACCGGGCCCGCCAGCGGCGGATCAAACAAGCCCGCTTCCCGGTGCTCAAGACACTCGAACAATTCGACTTCACCTGGCCGACGAAGATCAACCGGCTGGCCGTCCAGAACCTCTTTCGCCTGAAGTTCCTCGAGGACCAGGCCAACGCGATTCTTGTCGGTGGGGTTGGCCTGGGAAAAACGCACACCGCCATCGCCTTGGGTCTGGCCGCCTGCCAGGCGGGCTATCGCGTCCGCTTCGCCACCGCCATCGACATCATCAACGGCCTCCTGGCTGCCCAGAATGCCGGACGCTTGGTTAAGGAACTGAAGGCCTACACCCGCCCCGAGCTTTTGATCATCGACGAACTCGGGTATCTGCCCATCGACAAGCGCGGGGCCGACCTGCTCTTCCAGATCATCAGTCAACGCTACGAACGCGGCTCCATCGTGCTGACCACCAACAAGGCCTACAAGCACTGGCCGTCGATGTTCAACAACGACAGCACCCTGACCTCGGCCATCCTCGACCGCGTCCTCCACCACGCCGAAACCATCGTCATCGAAGGCAAAAGCTACCGCATGAAGGACCGCATCGAGCCCTGACTCCACCCCAGACACGCCATCCTCGTGGCTACCCTCCCCGTGCCAACAGACCACCCGCCCCCCCCACAGCATATTCAAACCGGCCGATTGACAGCATTTTCACGCCGGCGGCGACACCTTTCACAAGGCTTCGCGTTTCATCGCGTTTTTTTCTACGGCGGCAAAGCCCGCTTGAGGCTTTCTGGAGAATTGGCCGATAGGGATGGGTGGAGCTTCAAGCGAGGAGGGCCACGGATGGCCAGGACTCAATCCCGCCCGAAGGCACCGGTAGAGAAGGCGCTTCACACC
>JAGNEZ010000098.1 GCA_018003015.1 Phycisphaerae bacterium
CCGCCGCCGGATTCGCCAGCACCAACCTCCCCATCCCCTGGCTCGCCAACAAACGACTGGCCTTTACGTTCGGTTGAAAAACACCAAAATGTTAGTTGGCAGAAGGTCCGTGGGAATCAAGGCTAGTGGTCCATGCGTGTTCATCGGGAGATCTTGCGGGTCTAGCTACTGCCGGCTTGGGCGGGTCAGGCGTCGGGGGTGGAGGTTTCCTTGCCGGGGCAGCTGGACATGAGCATCGCGATACCTCCGGTCACCATGATCATCGCCATCGCCGCAGTCTTGCCGCAACGGCTGCCCTTGAGGCTGCGAGTTCGTTTCCAGCGTGTTGCGTCTTTCCTTGGGCAGAGGGGTATTGAGTGGTGGGTGGCAGTGAAACGCCGATCATCAAGCCCGCGTGCAGTGGGCTGGAGTGGACGCCCGCCTGACGGAGTTGCGTCACGAGTAGGAACTTGGCTATTGGGACTGAGATGATATAATGCCCAGCCGCTTGCACGGGGTAACCGCGAGGTATGGAATGCAGCCACTCTCGAGATCGATAGTGGGCCCGGTTGGGCGACTCGTCGTTGGTGGTGTTTTCTTGGTCTGTGGCGGATGTCAGTTGGCGGTTTATGACGCTGACCGCGAGGTGTACCGCCTGATCGAGAAGCGCCAGCAAGCGGCGTTGGGCAGGACGCAGGATGCCCGGATCGACCAGGAGCGGTGGCCGGCCTGGAAGCGGCCGCCGGTTGCGGGCGCTGATTCGCCGTACAAGTTCGTGCCGCACCCGGTGGATTCGGAGATTCCGTCCTCGTTCGACACGGTGGCGACTCAGCCGGCCGGTGGGCAGGCGGCGGCGATGGCTTCGGCGGTGGTGGCCGCGCAGTCCGGGCCGGGCTCGGCGGTTGATTTCGGCTCGGCGGCCAGCCGGCCGACCGACATGTTCGGGGCGGTGACTCCTTCGGTGGCATCGGTGGAGACCCGTCCGGCCCCGGTCTCGGGGCCGGAATCTGCCGGGGTTGCGATCGGGCCGCTGACGACCGGGCCGGCGGAGAGCCAGCCTGGGGGTGAGGCGGCGCAGGTTCTGTCCCTGGCCGATTCGCTCCGCTATGCCTTCGGGCATGCCCGCGAGCTTCAGAGCGCCAAGGAGGACCTCTATTTATCGGCATTATCCCTCTCGCTGGAACGGCACCTGTGGACGCCTCAACTGGTGGGTGAGATCAGCAGCCAGTACGCGAATTACGGTCAGATCCGTAACTTCGACCACGCGATGGACATGGTTTCGAGCGTGGCCGTTCAGCAGAAGTTGCCCTACGGGGGTGAGGTGACCGCTCGTGTGCTGGGCACGCTGATGCGCGATCTGACTCACCATCTGACCGCGGGCGAGACCGGCTCGCTGGTTTTGGAGGCCCGGATTCCGTTGCTTCGCGGGGCGGGGCCGGCGGCTTTCGAGTCCCGTTACCAGGCGGAGCGGGATCTGATCTACGCGACAAGGACCTTCGAGCGGTTCCGCCGGGTGCTGGCGGTCGACATCGCCGGGGACTACTTCAACCTGCAGCAGCTTCGCCAGGCGATCGTCAACGAGGAGGAGAGCATCAAGTCGTTCACCAGTGAAGCCGAACGGGCCCGGGCCCTGTGGCAGACCGGGCGGATTCTCCAGCTGGAAGTGCAGCGTGCCGATCAGGACCGCCTGGTGGCGATCAGCCGCAAGATCGACGCGGTCGAGGCCTACCAGAGTGCCCTGGCGGACTTCAAGATCCGGATCGGCATGCCCATGGAGCAGCAGATCGATGTCCTCCCGTTGGGGGACCCGAGTGCGGGGACGCAAGAGGGTGAGGGAGGGATGGAGGCTGCGTCGCTGGAGCAGGCCCTGCGGATGCCTGATGTGCCCGACGAAGAGGCGGTCCGCGTCGGCCTGAAGTACCGGCTCGATCTGCTGAACGATCTCGATCGGATCGACGACACCCGGCGCGGAGTGGACATTGCGGAGAACAACCTGCTGCCGGACCTGACCGCCCACGGCACGGTGACGATGAACACCGACTCGAGCGAGTTCGGCATGTTGAACTTCAAGACGGACCGAACGACCTCGCGGGGGCAGTTGACGCTCGAGTTGCCGCTGGATCGTTACCGGGAGCGCAACGACCTGCGTACCGCCCTGATTGTCAAGCGCCGTGCGGAGCGGGCCTATCAGCGGTCGCGGGACCTGGTGGAGCTTCAGATTCGTCGGGCCATTCGCCGGGTCAAGCAGCAGCAGGAAGCCCTGCAGATCCAGATGATCAACCGGGACGTGGCTCTCCAGCGCCGCGAGGGGGCTCGCATCCGGTTCAACCAGGGCCGGGTGAGCAACCGCGAAGTGGTGGATGCGGAGAACTTCCTTCTCGACGCGAGAAACAGCCTGGCTCGTGCCCAGGCGCAGGTTCGCCTGGCGATTCTGCAGTTCCGGCGGGACACGGAGACGCTGCGGATCGACGACCAGGGGCACTGGCCGACGTCCTCGCTCCGTGTCGAGGCGGGGACCGGCTCGTCTGCGCCGCGGCAGGCGGGCGGCTGAGGCCGGGGAGCGGTGAGGTGGGGGGGGCCAGCTTCCACGGGGGTTGGGAACGAGTTATAATAGAGCGTCTGGAGGTTGCGTTTTGAGTACCGCCGAAGTCGATACCCTCAAGTCGCCGGCGATTTCCGGGGTGCGGACACATCCCATTGCCGCAGAGGAGATGGCTGCCCCCGCGGAAGTGTCGGAATCCACCTGGGATCATGCCGGCTCCCTGCCCAAATCGAGGCGAATGCCCTTGGTGGTGGCCGTGGTGCTGATCGCGGCGGTGGCCGGCTACATCGGCTGGGGGAAATGGGGCAAAGCCAGTCCGCTGGCCTCGATCCAGCTGTACACCGTGCTGCCGAAGAGTTTCCCGGTCATCCTTCAGGAGAAGGGTGAACTGGACGCCTCGAACTCGATTGATATCCGCTGCGAGCTCGAGGGTCACCCGACGATCATCTATCTGATTCCCGAGGGGACGCAGGCCAAGAAGGGGGACGTGCTGGTCGAATTGTCCAGCGACACGATCGTGGACGCGATCCGTGACGGTGAGATCAAGGAAGTGACCGCGAAGGCGGCCTACGAGGCCGCGGTGAAGGGTCTGGAGATTCTCCAGGACGAGAACGCGAGCAAGATCCGCAAGGCGAGTCTCGATTTTGACCTGGCCAAGACCGCCCTTGACAAGTTCACGCTTGGGGATTCCGTGCAGTCGCGGCAGGTGGCTCAGCTGGCCATGGAGAAAGCCAAGTCGGTGCTCAAGCGAGCCCAGGACACGCTCACGGATTCCAAGGAACTCTTCAGGCAGTCGTTCTTAACCCGCCTGGAACTGGACAAGGACGAGTTTGCGGTCTATGAGGCCAACCAGGACCTGGAGAAGGCCAAGCTGGCCCTGGAGGTGCTCGAGAAGTACAGCATCCCGATGGATCTGGAGAAGGCGAAGTCCGTGGTCACGGAGGCGGAGAAGGAGCTGGTTCGGGCCCAGAAGGCGGCCGCGGCCAGCGAAGCGAAGGCCGTCGCCGAGGTGGAAGCCAAGAAGAGAGAGTTGGGCATTACCCAGGAGAAGCTTGCCAAGCTGCTCGATCAGCGGGACAAGGCGAGGATCCTGGCTCCCGCGGACGGCCTGGTGGTCTACGCCCGCGGCGAGAATCCGTGGCGCACCGAGAACATGATTGAGAAGGGAGCCACGGTTCACGAGCGGCAGTCGCTCATCACTCTTCCGGACGTCAGCTCGATGAAAGTGGTCGTTCGCGTGCACGAAGCCCAGACGGAGCGCCTTCAGCTCGGCCTGCCGGCCAGTGTCGAGATAGAGGGTTTCACCGGTCGGAAGTTCAGCGGGCGGATCTCGAAGATCGCGGTCCTGGCCGATTCGCAGAACCGCTGGATGAATCCGAACCTGAAGGAATACGTGACCGAGGTCCTGCTTGATGGCGAGTTCACCGAATTGAAGCCGGGCGTGACCGCGCGGGTGGAGATCCTGGTGGCCCAGGTCGAGAACAGCCTGGCGGTGCCGATCCAGTCGGTGTTCGCCAAGGGTGCCGAGTACTATGTCTTTGTGGAGCGGAACGGGTCGGCGGAACCCGTGCCGATCGTGCCTGGCCTGGCCAGCAACGAGTTTGTGGAGGTCAAGAAGGGGCTGGAGGGCGGGCAGAAGGTCTACCTGGCAGTCACCGACGAAATGAAGCTGAAGCTGCCTGATGCCGAGGGGGGCGTCTCCGCGATGAGTCCCAAGTCCAGGACCAAGAAGCCGGGGATCTCTGCGGGGCCTGCTCCCCCGTCGTCCGACCAGGGGGGGGGCGGTTCAGACGGGGATTCCGACCGGAGCGCCGGTAGAGGTTCTGAGAAGGGTGAGGCCAAGGGGGGTTCCGCCGGACCGCCGGCTGACCGGAACTCGGTCAAGCCGCAGAGGGGCCCGGGTCGACCGGACAGGGGCGTTGCCAGGCCGGAGTCGAGGCCCGAGACGAGCGAGATCCGGAAGTGAGCATGCTCACCGCCACTGGTCATGACGATGCTCCCCTGGCGTCGCTCGAGCAGATCAAGAAGGTCTATCGCAAGCCTGGAACCAGCGTTGAGGTTCATGCCCTGCGGGGGATCAGCCTGACCTTCCACCGGGGGGAGTATGTGGCCATCTGCGGGCACAGCGGCTCGGGCAAGAGCACGCTGATGAACCTGATCGGATGCCTGGATCGGCCCACCAGCGGCCGCTACCTGCTTGGCGGCGACGACGTGGCCAAGCTTGACGACGACACTTTGTCGGAGATTCGTGGCAGCCGGCTGGGTTTTGTCTTCCAGAACTTCAACCTCATTCCCCAGTTGACCATCCTGGAGAACCTTGAGGTTCCCCTGTTCTATCAGCGGGTTCCGGTGCGGGATCGGCGCGAACGGGCCATGTACCTGGTCGAGCGTGTCGGGCTGAGCAGCCGGGCCCACCATCGTCCGATGGAACTGTCTGGCGGCCAGCAGCAGCGGGCGGCCATCGCCCGGGCGTTAATCAACGACCCGTTGCTCATTCTGGCCGATGAGCCCACCGGCAACCTGGACACGGCGACGGGCGAGATCATCCTGGATTTGTTTGACGAGCTGAACAGCAAGATCGGCAAGACCATTCTCATGGTGACCCACGAACCCGACGTGGCCGCCCGCTGCAAGCGGGTGATTGTCCTTCGCGACGGGCGGATTCTCAGCGATGAGCGCCAAATGCCAGGGCGGCCCTCGCCAAGGCCATGGCAGCCAGCAGCAGTTCATTGACGTTCACGTGCTCATCGTTGGCATGGGCCTGCGACAGGTGCCCCGGCCCGAAGGTGACGATCTCCGCGTTGGGGAATTCGCGGGCGAAGATCCGGGCGTCGCAGGAGGCACCCCAGCCGCGGATCGGCTGGTCAGCGTAGATACCCGTCTGGCGTCCGGCCTCGAGCATGGCCCGCATCGCCGGCCCGTCTGCCGGGCGGGCGAACGCCGCGTTGCGCAGCTTGTCGAAGGTGGTCTGGCATGCGATTGTTCCCTCGGGAAGGCCCTGCGAAGCTGTGTAGAGCCGCACGCCCTTCTCAACCGCCGCTCTGATTCGTCTGCAGACCTCGTCCAATTCGTGGGTTGGCAGGAAGCCCTGGCCGCCTTCGAGGGTCAGGGTGCGGACTGGTCCTCGGTTCTGCAGCGTGACCGTCAAGCCGGCCCAGGCCGGGCCCCGCTCCCGCCGGGCGGTGACCAGCTTGCGGACGATGGCGGCCGCCTTGGTGATCGCGCCGTCGAGCCGATCGACTGAACCCATGTGGCCGGTCAGGCCGAAGACCTCGAGCCGGGCGGATTCGGGGGTGAGACTCGTCCAGGCGGTGTGGGCCTTGAGGGTGGCGTCAGCGGCGCCAGGCCGGGTTTTGTCGCCGTACCTCGCGCAGTACTCGACCAGGGCCTCGTCCACCAGCAGCCGGATTTCGTCGCCCAGGCCGCCGGTCCCTCTCAACAGCAGGGGGACGTAATCGTTGACCCGGGAGGGGTGTTGCCCATGGGTGCCGAGGATTCCGTGGCAGGTTTGCACGGGGCGATGGGGGAACAGGGGGTGGTTGCTCTCGGACTTGATGCCGTCGCCGCATCGGCTCAGCGAGCCGACCGCAAAGGCCATCGCTTCGAGGAGGTGGTCTCGGTCTGCCGGGGCGTGAGCCGGGGTATCGGTGGCGTCGAGCCGGGCGGAGTACCAGACTGCCCCCCGGTTGGCGGGATGGAATCTCAGTTGGGTGCACTCCAGGACCACGATGGCGTCGGCGGAGGCATGGGTCTTGTCCAAGGCGACCGACAGGCTGCCGTTGCCCCCGGTTTCCTCGTCGATGACGAACTCGAGGAGCAGCTCGCAGGCAGGCCGGATGCCGAACCGCTCGGCCAGGGTCTCGAGCAGCCAGGCGGTCAGCATCATGACCACGCACGCTCCCTTGTCGTCCACCGAGCCGCGTCCGTGGACTTGGTCGCCCTCGACTCGTCCGCCGACATGGGGGGCGACGGTATCGATGTGGGCATTGAGGGCCAGGACGGGGAGGTCGGGGTTCGGCCATCGGGCGAGCAGGTTACCTCGCTCTCGGTAGGTTTGGCGGACGATGTCGTTTCTGGGTCCGGTGGTCTGCCCGGTGTAGTAGGGCAGGGTGAAATCGGGATGGTCGGCGATGTCCGGGCGGATGGGCGCGCGGCTGCTGACCACGCTCGGGGCATGCGTGGTCAGGAACCGTTCGATGATGTCGAAGACCTCTTTCTCGGCCCGGGCGCAGGCCTGAGGGGAGGGCTTGGGTGTGGTGTCAATATTGACTAATTGAAGCATTTGTTCCTTTGCGGTCTGTCGGGTGGTTGGATCGGTGAGCCACGATCGGAGGAAGGCTTCGGCCTGAGCTGGCAGGGTGGGGGCGGGTAGGGGGGGCATTTCCATGGGGGGCGATTACAGCCCGAGCTTTACGTGACGTCAAGCCTTGATGTTAGGGTAGGCTCGCCAATAGAATAGGGTGTTCTGGCACGGTGGTTGTGCCGGCTGCCTACCGCCTGCCGATCCTGGTAGGCCGTGACTTGGGTATGACCGGCTGGTGGCCAGCCCCGAACTTGTTCCCCGGAATTGTATGGCCCGACGACAGAAGAAACTCGGCGAAATCCTGGTTGATTGGAAGATCATCACCCCCAAGGCGCTGGAGGACGCGCTGACCTACGCGGCCGACCACGATCGCCGGATCGGCGAGGCGTTGGTTGAGCTTGAGCTGTGCAAGGAGGACGACGTCACCAAGGCCCTGGCGACGCAGTTTGACATGGCCTACGTGGACCTGGACAAGTCCACCGACATCCGGGCCAGTCTGCACCTGATCCCGGAGAAGTTCATTCGCGATCATCAGGTTCTTCCGCTGGGTGAGGAGAACGGGCGTCTGAAGGTGATCATCAGCGACCCTCTGGATCTGGAGAAGCTGGACCTGCTCCGTTTCCGGCTGAATCCGAACCTTGAGATCTCGCTTGCCCCGCCGTCGAAGATCAAGCGCTTCATTGACACCTTCATGTCGAAGGAGAAGAGCCTGATTGGCGAGACCATGGACAGCATTGATCAGGACATGCCTGAAGATGAGGATGCCCTGAGCAGGGTCGCCGGTGACGAAGGCGACGCCCCGATCATCAAGTTGATCAATCAGCTGATTGGCGAGGCGGTTCGAATGAGGGCGAGCGACATTCACGTGGAGCCGATGGCCGACCGGGTTCGTGTCCGGTACCGCGTGGATGGTGTGTGTGCTGAGCGGGAGCGGATTCCCAAGAAGCTGCAGGGCTCGGTGACTGCCCGTTTGAAGCTGATGGCCGGCATCGACCTGTCGGAGAAGCGAATTCCGCAGGACGGTCGTATCAAGCTGAACGTAGGCGGCAAAGACATCGACTTCCGCGTCGCCTCCTGCCCCTCGGTCCACGGCGAGAGCATTGTGATGCGTATTCTGCGGCCTGATTCGGTCCGCGTGGGCATCCAGGCCCTGGGTTTCGAGGAGGACGACTACCAGACGTTCACCAAGATCATCCGCCGGCCGAACGGCATTTTCCTGGTGACTGGTCCGACCGGGTCGGGCAAGACGACCACGTTGTATGCCGCGCTCCAGGAGCTCAACCGTCCGGACAAGAAGATCATCACTGCGGAGGACCCGGTGGAGTACAACTTTCCGGGCATGAACCAGTGTCAGGTCAAGGAAGACATTGGGTTGACCTTCGAGAAGATTCTCCGGGCGATGCTGCGTCAGGCTCCGAACATCATTCTGGTCGGTGAAATCCGTGACTTGACGGTGGGTGAAGTTGCCATTCAGGCGGCTCTGACCGGTCACCTGGTGTTCAGCACGCTGCACACCAACGACGCCCCGAGCGCGATCACGCGTCTGATTGACATGGGGGTGAAGCCGTTCCTGGTGGCCAGTTCGATCCAGGCGATCATGGCCCAGCGGCTGGTGCGTATCCTGTGTACCGAGTGCAAGCAGCCGGATCCGTCGCCGGATCCGAGCTACTTGCGTGTCCTGGGCTACACCCAGGCGGAGATCGAGGGCACCAAGTTCTTGCGCGGGGCGGGGTGCAAGCGATGCAATGGAACGGGTTTTCGTGGCCGAATGGGCATCTTTGAGATGATGATTATGAACAATGAGCTGCGTGAGCTGGCCTTCAACCGTGCGGCGACCAGCCAGATACGTCGTGCGGCCAAGGCCTCGGGCATGCGGAATCTGCTCGCCGACGGCAAGCTGAAGATCCAGCGTGGCACGACGACGCTGGAAGAAGTCGCCAAGCATGCCCAGGCGGAAGGTATCATTATCGACGAGTAACGTCTCAACAGGTGAGCGCGGAGACACATGGGCACACTGCATATTGACCGTATCCTGGAAACCTGCATTAAGCGCGGGGCATCGGACATTCACTTGACCGTTGGGCGACCGCCGGTGTTGCGGTTACACGGGCACCTGCGGTCGCTGGAGACCAAGGTTCTCGAGCCGGAGGACACGGTCTCGCTGATGAAGGCCATTACCCCGGACCGCAACCAGCAGGAGATCCAGGAGGAAGGTGGCACCGACTTCGGGTTTGCGTTTGGCGACGCTGGCCGCTTCCGGGTCAGTGTCTTCCGCCAGAAGGGCAACCTGGCGGTGGTACTGCGACTGATCCCGAACAAGCTGCTGACTTTCGAGGAGATTGGCCTGCCCAAGATCGCCCAGGCCCTGTGCCGTCGACCGCGTGGCTTGTTCCTGGTCACCGGCCCGACCGGTTCCGGGAAGACCACCACGCTGGCCACGATGCTCGACTACATCAACGCCAATTTCGACCGGCACATTGTGACCGTGGAAGAGCCGATCGAGTACTACCACACGCACAAGAAGTCGCTGATCAATCAGCGTGAAGTCGGGCTGGATGTGCCGAGTTTCGCGGAGGCTCTGCGTCGCGTGCTGCGTCAGGATCCGGACGTCATTCTGGTCGGTGAGCTCCGCGACCTGGAGACGATGGAATCGGCCATTCGTGCGGCCGAGACTGGCCACCTGGTTTTCTCCACCGTGCACACTACCGGGTGTCAGGGCACGGTGAACCGGATCATTGACGCCTTTCCGCACGAGCAGCAGGAGCAGATTCGTGTCCAGCTCTCGACCAACCTGATCGCGGTGCTCTCGCAGGCCCTCTGTCCGAAGCTGGGGAAGGGCATGATTGCGGCCTACGAGTTCATGGTGGTGACGCCGGCCATCTCGAACCTGATCCGCGAGAACAAGACCTTCCGTATTGACTCGAGTATCCAGACGGGCAAGAAGTACGGGATGCAGTTGCTCGACGAGCACCTGCTGCAGCTGTTCAAGGATCACATCATCTCGGCCGAGGAGGCGATGGACAAGTCGCGTAATCCCGGTGAGATGCAGGACAAGATCGAGGCCCTGGAGAAGGGCAGTGCGTTGCCCGGGCCGGAGGGTTCCAAGAAGCCCAAGGACGAGGGTGACGATTTGCCGAGGGGACCGAAGGCCTGAGCGGGATTGCGAAGCGAAGTGGCAAGACCACGGTCCGGACTGGGGCCGGCAGGTACGAGAGAATGAGCCATGGCTGAGGAAACATCGAAACCACCGGTGGCGCCGGACGGGTCGAAGCCGCCGCCGCGCAAGGGCCTTGGTCGAGACGGTGGCGGGGGCCGGAAGATGCCGCCCATCGGTCAGCTCAAGGGGCGTCCGCTGGGCCGGATCCTGATCAAGATGGGCAAGCTGAGCCGGACCCAGGTTGGCGAGGCCCTCGAGCTGCAGAAGACCAAGCACGGGCCGATTGGGCAGATCCTGGTCGAACTGGGCTATGTCGATGACAACGATGTTCGTCTGGCCCTGGGTGCCCAGGCCGGCATGGAACCGGTGGACATCTCCAAGTTTGACATTCCCACAGAGATCGTTTCGCTCGTTCCGTCGCAAGTGGCCACCACCTATCGGGTCATTCCCCTGGATTACGAGCCGTCCACCAAGCTGCTGACCATCGCTCTGGACGACCCATCGAACTTTCAGGCCACCGACGATCTCAAGACACTGATGGGCTTTCAGGTTCGGGCCTGCATTACCACGCCCGACGACATGAGTGCCGCCCAGGCGCGTTACTACCCGGAGGACAAGGCCGAGTCGATCACCGACCTGATCACCGAGATTGCCGGCGACGAGGATCTCTCCAAGTTCGAGGGCCGCAACGAGTCCATCGACCTCGATGAGCTCAAGGAGCTCGCGGACTCGAACCCGGTCAAGCGGCTGCTCAACCTCGTGCTCCTGCAGGCCATTCGGGACAAGGCCAGCGATATTCACTTTGAGCCGTTCGAGGACGAGTACAAGATGCGGTACCGCATCGACGGCGTGCTCTACGAGATGATGCCGCCGCCCCGGCACATCGCCGTCGCCATTGCCAGCCGTATCAAGGTGATGGCCAACCTGAACATTGCCGAGCGGCGCATGCCCCAGGACGGCCGTATCGAACTTGCGGTGGCCGGCAACCCGGTGGACCTTCGCGTGGCCGTGCTCCCGACCATGTTCGGCGAGAGTGTGGTCATGCGTGTCCTCGACCGTGGCAACGTCTCGCTGAGCCTCGAGCGTCTTGGGATGCGCGACGAGCAGCTGGGCATCTTTCGCCAGCTGATCAACAAGCCCAACGGCATCATCATCAACACCGGCCCGACCGGGTCCGGCAAGACCACCACCCTGTACGCGGCCCTCAATGATTTGAACACCATCGACACCAAGATCCTGACGGCCGAGGACCCGGTCGAGTACGACATTGACGGACTGATCCAATGTCAGATCAACACGGATTTGGGTATGACCTTCGGCAAGGCCCTACGGAGCTTCCTGCGTCAGGACCCGGATATCATTCTGGTGGGTGAGATCCGCGATCTGGAGACCGCCCAGATCGCCGTGCAGGCGTCCTTGACCGGACACCTGGTATTCACGACCCTCCATACGAACGACGCGCCCTCCTCCATCGCTCGTCTGGTGGATTTGGGCTTGGAGCCGTTCCTGATTACAGCCACGCTTGAGGCCATCGTGGCTCAGCGGCTGGTTCGCCGGATTTGTGAGAACTGCAAGGACGAGTTTCATCCGACCGAGGACATGCTCATGGAGCTCGACTTGCGGCCGGAAGAGGCGGGCGGCAAGTCGTTCATGTACGGGCGCGGTTGCGACTACTGCAACAATACCGGGTATCGCGGTCGTCTGGGTCTCTTTGAAATCATGGTGATGAATGACGAGCTTCGCGATCTGGTCATGAAGCACGCCTCGACGGCTCTGCTGCGTGACTCTGCCAAGAAGGCGGGGCTTCGATCTCTTCGCGAGAACGGCCTGATGGCGATCTTTGAAGGCTTGACCACGATTGAGGAAGTGGTTCGCGAGACGATCCTCGAGGAAGTGTAGGAGACAAGGAGTGATCAGTTGTTGGTCTTCGGCGGCCCGGTTTGGATGCTCGATGGGTCTTCCGGTGACAGGGCCCCGAGGACGGAGAACGGATCACTCTTCACGGAGCGAGTGTCATGGCGACCTTCCAATATGAAGCGATGAATCAGTCCGGGCAGGAGGTCAAGGACGAGATCGAAGCCCAGACGACCGAAGACGCCCTGGCCAAGATACGCGGCCTGGGCTACTACCCCACGAAGCTCAAACAGAAGGGTGGCAAGAAGGCGGAGAAGGCCGGAGCCGCCGCCGGGGGGGCCAAGAAGAAGAAAGCGGTCGGCGGCATTGGCCGGGTCAAAGTCAAGGAAATCACCCAGTTTACCCGTCAGCTCTCGACGCTGCAGGATGCCGGTCTGCCGATCCTTCGCAGTCTGCGGATTCTCGAGCAGCAGCAGAAGCCGGGCATGATGCGGGCGATTCTCCGCAATGTGGCCGATGACATTGAGGGTGGGGCGACGCTTTCCGAGGCCATGGCCGGCCAGCCCAAGGCGTTCGATCGTCTGTTTTGCAACATGGTGGCTGCGGGCGAGACGGGCGGTGTGCTCGATGTGATTCTCCAGCGTCTGGCCGACTTTCTCGAGCGGGCCCAGCGACTCAAACGCAAGGTCATGGGGGCCATGATCTACCCGGTTGTGGTGATTGCCTTCGCCATGGGCATCGTGGCGGGCATCATGATCGCGGTGGTGCCCAAGTTCGAGGAGATCTTCAAGGATTTCGGCACGCAGCTGCCGGGCATGACCGTGATACTGATCAGCATCTCGAAGTGGTTTGTGAAAGGGACGCCGCCGGGTTGGGTGATTCTCTTGTTCACGCCGGTGATCGTCATCCTGCTCTTCAAGTTGCTGCGCATGTCGGAGGCCGGCCGCTACGGTGTTGACCTGGTTCTGATCAAGATTCCGGTGCTGGGCAACATTCTGGCCAAGTCGTCCGTCGCCCGGTTCACCCGGACGCTGGGTACGCTGCTGGCTGCGGGCGTGCCCATTCTCGAGGCCATCAACATCACCAAGGAGACGTCGGGCAACGAGGTGTACGCCCGGGCCCTGAAGAACGTGCACGACGAGATCCGCGAGGGTGAGTCGTTCGCCAACCCCCTGCGAGCGGCCAAGATTTGCGACGGCATTGTGGTCAACATGATTGACGTCGGCGAGGAGACGGGCGATCTCGACAAGATGCTCATCAAGATCGCCGACAACTACGACGAGGAAGTTGAGACACTGGTTGATGGTCTGGTGAGCTTGCTCGAGCCGGTCATGGTGGTCGTGCTGGGCGGCATCGTCGGCTTCATCGTCATCGCCCTGTTCCTGCCGCTGGTATCGCTGATCAACGCCGTGTCTGGCGGCCAGTGACAGGGGCGTTCGTCTCGCGGGCAGGAGAGATCGCCGGCCAGGAACGGCGGTCTCTCGATCATTGGGGTAATAGCCCCATCGGGTTGTGGGCTGCGGATCCGCCAGCCTGTCGGAGGCCACGGCGACGGGCGAAAGGGGTGTTGCTCCCCGCGGCAGGCGGATTGGTGCCCAGGACCGTGGTGGTCGCACACGAGGTGGCCAAGGCTTCGCGTGTATGCCCCGGCGAGGGTGTGAAGAGGTTCGAGGGGGGGGCTGGGGAGGAGAGGGGATGGGTCGGGATGGGATTCCGGCCCCGCGGAGTGCCGAGATGGCGTTTTCTGGAGCGGTGTGGACGTCCGCCGAGGCGGGATTTCCGCCTCGACGTGACTTTCTGCCCTCGAGCATGATAGTATATAAGGGGGAGGTCGGTTCGCGCCGCGCGTGTTACGCCGGTGGCGTCGGTCGCCTGCTCCTCGCCGAATCGGTCGTCGATCGGCGTGGCCTTGTTCGATACCTCATACAGGAGTCGCACTCATGTTGACTCGTCGCGTTCACTCGGCTCGTCGATCAGGCTTCACCCTGATCGAGCTCCTGACGGTGGTGGGGATCATCGCCCTGCTGATCGGGATTCTCATGCCTTCGCTGTCCCGGGCCCGGGACCAGGCCAAGCGGACCAAGGTGGCCAAGCAGCTGGACTCCATCGGGACGAACCTGGAGATGTTCCAGAATGACTTCGGGCAGTATCCGGACTCGAGCCTGGGCGCGGATCCGCTGCTCAGCACCGGGCTGTTTCCGGACGGCCGCAATCTGTCCGGGGCCCACTGGCTGGCCCGGGCGATGGTCGGTTACGACACCAAGGGCGTGGATGCCAAGGGACTGACCCTGGCTCGCTCTGGCACGTGCACGACCGCGAACTTCAAGGACCGCAAGGGGCCGTACGTGGAGGCCGAGACTTACCGGCGGGACAATGACACGGAGAAGTTCCAGGTTGGCAGCGATTCCGATTTCGTGCCCACCCAGCGGATGGTGCTTTTCGAGGACTCCTACAAGTCGCCGGTCTTGTACTACCGGGCCAAGACTCAGGCGGAGTACCCCTTCACGGCCGGCGACACCTGGACGGGGGTTTACAGTCTGAAGGACAATCAGGAGATCACCGGCAGCACAACGGCCGGCCTGAAGGGCTGGAACTTCACCGGCCAGGCTACGATCATCTCGGGCAAGAACGTGCTTCACCGCCTGGGGATTTTCGGGGCGACGAGGAGCGGAACGGTCATGACCCTGACCTCCGAGACCAGTGAGCCGCAGTCTTTTGCCAGGACGTTGTACAGCGAGAGCTCGATGAAGGTCGCCAATGTTCTGAAGCCGGTGAGGCCGGACTCGTTCGTTCTGATTACCGCGGGCAAGGACGGGGTTTTCGGGACGGCCGACGACGTGAGCAACATCAAGGCGGCCAACTGATCGTTCGTTGCGGGCCGGTACTGGGTGTCGGTTCGCCGGCCGGGCATTGCACGGCTTCTCGTGGTAAGGGGCGCGACGGAATCTGAGGTGAGTTGGACATGAAAACGGCAACACGGCATGTGGCATCCATCGGGCTTCGGCGCGGTCGTCGAGCGGGTTTCACGCTGGTCGAACTCATGGTCGTGATCGGCGTCATCGCCCTGCTCATCGCGATCGTGCTTCCAGCGGTCAACAATGCTCGAATCAAGGCCAAGGCTGCGGCCTCGAAAGCCACCATCAGTGTGCTGGAGAGCGGTACGGAGCAGTACCGGGCGAGCGACCGCCTCGAGGGTGCCTATCCGCCGTCTGCCGCCGTCGCGGCGGTCTCACCTCACGAGACGGGCAGTGCCCTGCGTGCTTTCTATGGAGCCAACCTGATCGCCTGGGCCCTGGTCGGTGCGGACATGCTGGGCACGCCCGGTTTCAGAGATGTCAACAACGTGACGCCCGGCGGACGACCGGGCTGGGCGGACGATACGGGCATTAACCTGGAGGCGGTGAAGTCCATGTCGGGCTTATACGCCCTCGATGGCGGCAAGCCGGTCCATCAGCGACAAGGGCCATTTGTGGATGTCAGCAAGCTGGTATTCCCGAAGCGGGAATCCAACGGCACCAAGTTCGAGATTGCGGCATCGAAGACGAAGTTGAACTCGATTTGTTTCCTGGATTCGTTTGGTCAGCCCATCCTCTACTACCGGGCCAAGAGTACCGGGCGGTGGCCGGTCACGAACTCGGCCGAGGTTGACGGCATCTACGACCAGCGAGACAACTCCTGGTTTACGGGCAGCCCTCTGAGCGGCAGCGAGTTCATGAACTTGGGCGCAGGACCGCACCCGATGGCCACGCTTCACGGTCCGAATGGCCAGGTGAGCAATCAGGCGATCGATAGTGGCGGCAACAGCTTTGTCCGCACGGTCTGGAATCCGGCGGCGGTGGGTGCGGTGCCTCGTCCCCACAATGCGGACAAGTTCATTCTGATATCGGCCGGGCCGGACGCTCTGTATGGCACCGCCGATGACGTCGCCAACTTCAACGTGAATCAGTAGTCGGCGTCTTCTCTCTTGATGCATTTCCGCAAGTTCCCCGGGAAGGACGGGGAGGGGGCATTCCGCGTCTAGCCCAAGTTACTGAGTTTGGCAGCGTCAGTGGTCCTGGCGATAGCGCCAAGGCCGTTTCCTTCTGAAAGTCTTCACTACATTTGCGCAGCCTCTTCGAGGTATCGCAGCCGCTGGGGCATGGT
>JAGNEZ010000099.1 GCA_018003015.1 Phycisphaerae bacterium
ATGGTCTACTACGGCTCGGGTTACCTGCACACCGCCCAGCGTGAGAGCTTTGCGGTTCTGCCGCTTCTGGTTCTGGTGCACGCCATGCTGGGTGACGGTTCTCGCTGTGAGGTTGGCGGCAGGGTTGGCGAGTTCGCGGCCGGCGGTTCATCACGATCTCTCTTGGGGTGGCTGCTGGCCGGTGCGATGGGCTTGTTCGCCTTCTCGTTGAAGCCGACGCTGGGCATGTGCTACGGCGCGGTCTGGTTGTTGGCTCTGGTTGAGGCGGTCGGGAATTGGCGGGCCGGCTGTCGGGTCTTTGGGTCCTGGGCGGCGCTGACCGGGGGATTCGTTCTTGCCGCCCTGGCGGGCATTGCCCTGTTGCTTCATCTTGGGCTCTGGTCGAGCTATGGTGATGCATGGACTCTTGGCGGCCAGATGCCGTCGGGTTACGTCCGCGGCCCCGCGATGGTGCGTTCGCTCCTTCCGTACGCGGTACCGGCCCTGGCCCTGATCGCGTCGAGTGCCGCGATTCTGGTCCCCAAGAAGGTGTCAGGGTCGTTTGTCAAGCCGGCGGCGATGGTTTGGGGGTGGGCTCACCTGGCCGCCGGGGCGGCACTGGTTTTCGGCCTGCTCCTGCTGAATCACCGCAACGAGGAGTTCCGGGGGCCATTTGGGGCCACACTTGGCCTCCTGATCCCAGGCTTAGCCACCGTGCTCATCGCACCCTGGTCCGGTCGATCGCGTGTCTGGCGCCTGTGCGTTCTCATGGCCGCGGCGGCCTTTGCGGGCGTCGGCCTGCAGGGCTGGTTCTTCGTCTACCACATGCTCCCGTTCTTTGCGTTCCTGAGCTACCTAGCGGCCGGCGAGATTGTCCGCGGTCTGGGTCACGCCGCCGGCACCGTGGGTACTCGGGCCTGGATGGCGGCCTGCCTGGCCGGACTCGTTCACCTGTCGGTCAGCTACTGGGGCCATTACATGACCTTTGCCACGAGCAGCCCGTACGTGCTATCCGGCACGGGGCTTGTCGACCACTACACCCGGATCACCAAGCACCGCACGCGTTATCCGAGCTACGGCACGAGCCATCGCGTGGCCGAGCGGATCCGTTCGCTGACTGGACCCGACGAGCCGATCGCCCTGCTGTTCCGCGAACCGCGAATCTATCAGCTGGCTCAGCGTCCCCCGGCCCACCCGTTGCTGGTGATCAACGAATGGACGACGCCCCTTTTCGACGAGTTCCTGACCGTGGTCGGCGGAACGCGGCCCAAGGCTGTGGTCGCCCGCATTCCGGAATTGGCGCGGGGCATGGAGGATCGGGCGGCTGTTGAAGCGGCCATCCTGGCCGACGTGGAGTCGTTTTTCGGCGACAAGGGCCGGATCATCCGCGAGCACTATCGTCTCGCCGAGGTCATCGACGACGTCGGGATCCTGCAGCCGCGGATCGTGGATCGTGCCGAGGCCAGTATCGACCATCCCTAGAGAAGCGACCGACTCGGATGGCACGGCCGTCGGCCATCTCGTGGTTCGGCGCCCGCCTACCACCTCTGGCCCCCCGATCCCAGCAAGCCGCGCGTCGTGGACGCGGACTGTGGACCACTCAACTTCCCGGTGGCTGAGCGGCTTCACCCGTTGGGTGCCCCCCTGCCGTCCGAAAGCGGTCGTAGACCATGCGGCGAAACTGCTCCACATCCTCCGGGGTCATATCTCGAGGCACTCTGCCCGCATAAGGGGGTTTGCACATGATATACTTCTTTTGACCTTCTAAATACTCTTTAAGCGGGCATATGACGCGCGCCGGAACACCCGCCGCGACGGAGTCGCTCTCGACATCCCGGGTGACCACGCTGCCGGCGCCAATGACCACGTTGTGGCCTATCCGGATGCCGGGCATGAGTATCGCTCCGTATCCGATGAAGACATTGTCGCCGATCCAGACCGGGGCCACGCGATACTCGCCGGTGAAAAGGTAGTAGCTGGCGTCATGGGCGAGAACCATCGCGGTCGGCGCGAAGATGCAGTTGCGCCCGACGTGAATCAGTTGGGGGAACATGCCGTCCAGATTGGAGGCACTCAGACGCGAGCCCGGGCCGATATCCATCCTCGCGAGTATGGTGCTGGAATCCGTTCGTCCGACCAGCCTTCGAATTCCGCGCACAACCGATCTCAGCATAGCACTATCTCCGGCTTTCGTGCATCCGTGAGCACCATCACCCCCCTCGCCATCCAGGATCGTCTCTCGACCATTTGTCAGCTCTCGGGCGGCATGGCCGATTCCTGATCCTCACCCCTCCGCTCTTGACCGACCGATTCGGGCGAGGTCGACACCCGGCCAGCCGAGCCAGGGCGGTGAGATATCCTACTGTGGCCGACGTCGAGCGCACAGCGGCGAATCACGCCCACCCGACGATCCGGCCGTCCCCGCTGCCACGTTGGGAGCCGTCCGAGGTCCAAGGGTCGGGTATGACTCCGCGGGTTCGTCGCGTCGCCGCTCAACGTCGGCAGAGGCCTCTTTTGATCCGCGTAGTGTTCATGGCCCTCCCGGCGGCGGCGTCTGTTCCGGCCTGTGTTTCGGACTGAAGGCGGCCCGAATCAGCTTGACCAAGGAAGCAGGGCCGGGCAGAGTGGCCGCAGGAAGGAACAGGCCTGCCGGCTCACGCTTGAAGAGGAAGTGGCTGACGAGGGCGATCTGTTCGGAAAGCTCCTGTTGCGAGGCGATGGTCCTCGAGTTCTCGTCGGCCGGCGGTTTTTCGGCCTGGCGGAGCCATTCCGAGGCCACTGTCTCGATCATCGACAGTCGAACCGGCTCGCCGGGTTCAACCTGGCCGCGATGGACGAAGAACGGCTTGACGCGGCTGGTGCCGCCGCCGCGCTGAACGATCAGGAAGCTGAACCGATCGAGTTCGGTCACCTGCTCGAAAGCGGGCTGGTTGAGGGTGCGGGCTCGCTCGATTCGCTGCCTGAACGCGGCCGCCCGCTCGAACTCGCGATGGCCGGCGGCCTCGCGCATCTGCTGCTCCCAACACTGGAGCACGGTTACCCGCTGACCGGCCGCAAAGGCCATGGCCTCGGCGACAGTCCGCCGATAGGCGGTCATCGGCACCGAGCCGTTGCATGGAGCGGGACAGCGGCCCATGTCGAAGTAGGCGCACGGCTGGCCGTGGGGAGCCCGCTGGAGGACTGGGTCATCGCGGCACAGATCGAAGATGTCCTCGAGGGTCTGCACGAACCGAGCGGCGTCGGTCTGGGTCGCGAACGGTCCGAGATCCTTACCCGGCGGCCCGCCGAGGATCTTACCGATCTCGAAGCGAGGCACGGCCGCCTCGGAATCCACGTGCACGAACCACGTGGCTCCGAAACCTACTTCCTTCAGATACGAATCAGGGTGCAAGGCCCGCGCGATCCGCCAGTATTCGTAGGTAATCTCGAACTGGGAGCAGGCGGTTCGCCATCGAATGCGGCGAACGACCTCGCGGAGGTTTGCCCGCCGGCGCGAGGTGACCACCGTCTGACCGTCCGCGGTCGGCGTCTGCTGCGTCAATCGGTTGTTCAATGCCCGCCTCAGATCCGCGGCCGCCGCGAACTGAATGGGTCGATCATCCGCATCCGTCAACAGGTAGACGCCGCCGCCACCGGGCAACCTCGCCGCTATCTGCTGAGCGGGCAGGGCAGTGGTGGTCTGGCCGGAGACCGTCTCCCGTGGGACTGGCTGCGTTTGGGCTGTTGGCTGGACTGGTGGAGTTACCGCGGCCGCTGGCAGCGGGGGATAGTCCATCACATGATCGAACAGCTCATCGAGACGCACGGTCGTAGTCTATGGCGGCGTCCGGGCGACCTACAAGCGATGCATTTGGTCGGGATCCGTGTTGGCGACCCCGGGAGGGGCGTTGAGGCACGGTTGGGAGAAAAGCGCCGGCGCCAAACGAACCCAATGAGTATTGCCCAGATTGCCTTGCTCCTGCATATTATCGAGGCGTTTTGAGAGGAGCGTTTTCAAGATTTCAAAGAGCGAGGAGGCAGACTGGGGGATCGTCCTCCGTAGTCATATCACGTGTCCCGTCCCGCGGGTTATGGCAGAGCCCATGGCGGCCACTTCGGGAGCCCACCTTGCCAACGGGTCATTCGACCACTAACCTGATCGATCATGGCAATGGAGCGACCACATCCGACGGTGCCCGCGGACCAGCCGGAATCGATCTGGGACAATGACCTGCCTGCTGGGGATTCGCCGCCACTGCCGCGTTGGCCACTGGTGGCCGCCGCTGTCGCCTTCGGGCTGTGGTTTGGCTTCGTTGTCTCGATGATGGTTGTGCGTCTCTCGGAAACGCGTCACGTCGCGTAGCAGTGTGACCTTTGCAGGGTCATTGGCGCAGCAGGCACTTGATGGTCCAGGCGAGCCCACCGCAGCTTGATCCCGCCGTCTTCGATGAGAATCTGGCTGCCTTGCAGCGGGCCGAGCCGCAGCTAGCGGACCGCGTGGCCCGGCTCATGGGGGCGGTCCAAGCCGCGTCAGCCGTGACTCGCGACGGCGAGATCAGCTTTCGCGTCCCAGGCTTCAGGCCGGACGGTACGCAGAGTTCTGCGGAGCAGTGGTTCGGTCGAACCTCGATCCCGGCGGTGCGAGCGGCCGCCCTGCTGGACCGTTTTGATGCCGGCTTGGGCAATGTCCTGCTACCAGGGCTGGGACAGGGCTTTGAAGCGACGTTGCTGCTCCGGCGGCTGGCTCGGTGCCGAGCGGTCTTTGTGTGGGAACCCGACGAGCGTGCCCTGGTGCTGGGTTTACGGCTGCACGACTGGGCGGCGGCCATCGCGGAGCAACGACTGGTACTGCTCGGGGGACCTGCGGAGAGCCTGACCACAACACTGGTAAACTGGTTCAACGTGCACCCGGGTCATCTCTGCCCCACTCGCATCCTGATGTGGCCCTGGGCCAGGCCGGCAGAGCTGGCCGAGATCCGCGCCGCTGTTCAGGCTGCCTACGAGATCGTCGAGCAGGCTCGGGTCCTGGAGACGAGCCGCATCCGGCAGCAGCTTGCGGAAGCGTTGTTGGCGTTGGCCGTTGATGATACAGCTGGAGGCAGCACGCATGTGACCGGGGGCCGCAGATCTGCGCTCGTGCTCTCGCTGCAGCCCCGAGATGAAGTTCTGGTGTTGGGAGATGCGTTGTTGGCGGCCCTGTCCACTGCGGGGGGACAAGCTGAGCACGTGGCGGTCCGATCTGCCGGGGATGTTCATTCCCTGGCTCGGATCCGGCGAATCGCCGGGATTCCCGGTGGGCCGCCTGGCCAGGCCATCCTCCTGAATGCCACTCGCCAAGAAGTTCGGGACGTGCTGCCGGAGCTGATTCCGGCCATCAGTTGGCTGGAGACTCATGCCATTCCGGCGTCGGGACTAGCCGGGCAGATGGGCGAGGGGGACCTGGTCGCGGTCACGCACGCGCGGGGTTACGCTCGAGCCCTGCAAGCGGGTATCGAGCCTGGGCGGTTGCAGGTCTGCCCACTGCCCTGCCTGGCGGTGCCGAGCGATCCGGCGGGGCTGGCAAACGCGGACCGCCCCGTTGAAGTGGTCATCATGACGGACCTGCCGTTCACCAGTGCGGAGCGCTTTGGATACAACCTGCCCACTCACCTGCAGCTATGGAGCACGGCCATCGATCTGCTCGGGGCGCGCATTGACGGTTTCATTGACGAGCAGGGAGAGTCTGTTCTTGCGGCCGCGGAGAAGCGTCTGGGGCTGAGGATCGACGATCCGGAAGTACGACGGCCCATGCTGGAGACCCTGTGCAGCACGGTTGCCAATGCCTTTCTGTGGCGGCGACTATTCCAGACCCTGATTCGGGCGGGCATCCAACCGGTGGTCTGCGGCCACGGCTGGAGCGACGTGGCTGGCAACTGCTGGCAAGGGCCGGTGACCGGATTGCAGGATCGCGCAAGAATCGCCGAGCAGGCCAAGCTGGTTATTCACGCGGACGTTACTGGTGAGTTGTCGCATGCGGCACTATTGGCCGCGGGAAGTGGCGCGGTGTTGCTGGCCCGGGCCCATCCGAGCGATCGGGGACCTGGTGGCTGGCACACGCTGTTCGAGCCCGACAGGAGCATGGTGACGTTCCGAACGGAACAGGAGTTGACACGACTTGTGGGTCAACTGATCGGGGACTCGGCCCGTCGCCGGAGTCTGGCCAGACTGGCGGGCGAGGCCGTGAAGTCACACCACACGCCAGGGGCGCGCCTGGCAACGCTCCGAAGCAGCGCAAGTTCTTGTTCTTCATCATCCCGTGTGCAATCCTAATATTCGTCGGATAAATGACTTACAACAATTCCTGAGTCCGGTCAAGTTTTTCGTCGCGAGCGACCGATAACAGCGCCATGATTGGCTTTGTGTCTGCGGTCCCGGGCGCGATGGACGTCCGAAAGTGGTCCATATCATCTGTTGGAAGGTTGCGTGAACATGAGAACCATCGCCATCGCCAATCAAAAGGGCGGCTGTGGTAAAACGACCGTGAGCATCAATTTAGCCGCGTGCCTGGCCCGCGAAGGCCGACGCGTCTTGCTGGTCGACATGGACCCACAGGGACACTGTGCCCTTGGTTTGGCGGTACCAGAAGACCAGATCGAGGTCAGCATAGCGGATGTTCTCGCCGCCCGGGGCGGATCCAACGGACATGCGGTGAAGCCCAACGGCAGCGGCAACGGAGAGCGTCTCGACCTGGTTCGGAGTATTTGGCAGATCACCGCCAATTTCGATCTCTCACCTTCGACGACCAGTCTCGCCCGGTTTGAGATCGACATGGTGAGCAAGCCGGATGCCGAGGACCGGCTGGCGGAGGTGCTCTCGACGGTCAGCGACAAGTATGATTTTGCCCTCGTTGACTGCCCCCCGCACATTGGCATCCTCACGCTGAATGCCCTGGCCGCCGCGAGTGAGGTCATCATTCCGGTAGACACGGGCTACTTCTCACTTCAGGGGCTCTCCAAGCAGCTTGACACGGTTGAGGCATTGCGAGCCCGCCGGGATCAGCCCCTGGAGATCCGCATCCTCGCCAACCTGTATGACGTGCGGACCAAGCTTGGGCGGGAGATCCTCAACGAGCTCAAACGCAAGTTTGGGCCGATGATGTGCTCGACCTTCATCAACTTCAACACCAAGCTTCGCGAGGGGGCCAGTTTCGGGCAGCCGATCACCGAGTATGATCCCGGCAGCATGGGGTTCCGCGATTTTGTCCGGCTAGCCCGTGAACTGATCGCCACCGGTGGTCCGGACATGGTGCCAACGACGCTTATCCGTCAGGCGGACCGGCTTGCCGAACGGGCGGAGAAGCTCTTGGCAACCTCGCGGCCGCTGTTCGGGCCGGATGGGGTTGAGAACCGCGAACCAGGTCAGACCCCGGTTGCCAGCCACGACGAGATCGAGGAGAGGATTGCGGCCATCTATGGCGTCAAGCCTACGGCTGAAGGCGTCCTGTTCGTTGCCCACGCCCCCGGCGCCCGCACCGTGCAGTTGGCGGGTGATTTCAACAACTGGATGCCTGAAGCGACGGCGATGCAGCCCAACGGCTGCGAGTCCAGCTTCCGGGCGCTGCTGCCGCTTGGGCCCGGCCGCTACCGCTACCGCTACGTGGTCGATGGCCGCTGGCAGAATGACCCGCACAACAGCTATGTTGAGACGAACCCCTATGGGGAACTGAACTCGGTGGTGGAAGTAGGATAAGAGAGCTGCCAGGGGGAGGGTTTATCCCCGGCCAGTCTACGTACCGAAGCACAACCTGCCCACGCACAGCCGACACTCGGTTACTCACGACCCGCGTATTGCTCCTACCGATGGCTCACCCGACCTGGGCTCGAAGCGTGTTCATGGCGCGTCGCTTCTCCAGCCGCCAAACAGTTCCTGGATCGCACCAGCCACATCGGGCGATCGCATGAGCGTCTCGCCGATGAGCAACCCTCGGGCGCCGGCCTTGATCAGGCGTTCGACATCGGCTCGGCTTTTGATGCCGCTCTCGGAGATGATGATCGTGCCCTTGGCCGCCAGTTCCGCCAACTGTTCGCTGGTCGCCAAGTCGGTCCTTTGGGTTTTGAGGTCGCGGTTATTGATGCCCAAGAGGCTTCGCCTCTCGTTCGAGAAGGGAATGACGCGTTGAAGCTGTTCGAGGGTCTGTCGTTCATGGATCTCGATCAGGCTGGTCATCCCCAGTCTGAATGCCAGGTCGAGCATTTCTGCCAACAGGTCCGGGGTGAGGACCTCGCCAATCAGCAGAACGGCGTCAGCGCCTGACGCCCGGGACTCGTAGATTTGGTATAGGTCGATCATGAAGTCCTTGCGGAGGACCGGCAGCGGCACGGCCTTTTTGACCTGCGGCAAGAACTCAAGGCGGCCATCGAAGTACGGCTGATCGGTCAGTACGCTGAGGGCGGAGGCCCCGGCACGCTGGTATACCTGAGCGATGGCCACGGGGTCGAAATCCGGCCTGATCAGTCCTGCGGAGGGTGATTTCCGCTTGATCTCGGCGATGAGGTGGACGCCGCGGGGCGGATCGGCGGCCAACGCCGCGTAGAAGTCGCGTGTAGGAGCGGCCTCGGCAGCCAGTCGCCTCATCTGCTCCAGTGAACATCTGGCTCTCCGCTGAATCAGCTCCCCGCGTTTGGTTTCGACGATCTGATCCAATATATTGCCCACGAGCGTTCTCCTCGGAAGCGGTATTGTAGTGGATTCAGAGGTCCGGTTCGACGGTCGTGCGTTTCATGGCTGAGTCAATTCCACTGCTTGACGGGCTCGATCTGGTGCTGATGGGGATGGGGGTTGTCGTCCTGTCGATCGCGGCAGCTCGCTGGCTGAGGCAGGGGCGGCCAGACCTGCTGCTCGGGGCCCCGGTCCGAACACATGTTCTGGGTCCGCTTACGGTATGGCTTTGCCTCGCTGTTTACCTCCTGGGCATGGCTCTGGGGGTACCGTTCGCCTGGCTGCTCCCCGCCTCGATGCCCGATCTCGAGCGTTTGGCCTGCGCGGGGGTCATCGCCTCGGTTGCCGGCCAGATCATTCTCATCGCCACCTGCCTGGCGGTGGCGCGTGGTACATTTGCAGGCGGGCTCCGCGGATTCGGATTGGCTGGCACCCGCCTGGACCGCGACCTCCGATGGAGCGTTGCCGGTTGGCTGGTGGCCCTCTGTCTGACTGGCGTTGCGGTCTGGTACAGCAGCTGGGTGATTATCACGTTCTGGCCGGCGTTCACGCCTCCCAGTCACCCGGTTTTCGAGTTTCTGGAGTCGAGGGGCTCGCCGCCTGCTATTCGGTTCCTGGCTTTCTTTGGAGCTGCGACGCTGGCGCCGATTGGCGAAGAGGTGCTCTTCCGGGGGATTCTGCAGACCGGTTTAGCGGCGTTGATTGGATGGGGCAGGCCCTCGTCTCGGGCTCGCTGGGGAGCCATCTTGGTCACGGCGGTGCTCTTCGGCATGATGCACACTGGCACGCCTCACTTTGTTCCCGCGTTGATGCTGCTGGGTGTGCTTCTGGGCTACACTTACGAGCGGACCGGTTCCCTGTGGGTTCCCATCGGCCTGCACATGCTGTTCAACATCAAGTCGCTGCTGTGGTACTGTCTGCAAGTCTATCTGATGGGGTAACGGCCGGTCTGGTGGTCCTGGAGAAAGCTGCCGGTCACACCAGAGACGAGGGCGGTTGGGAGCTGATCGGCTCCTGCCGTTGACTCTCTCAGTCATGGCATGAGGGAGAAGCTGGCGTTAGAACGTCGGACCTCGACTTGCCGCGACTGCTGGAGGTCGCTGATTTCCGGCGGCCAGGCGTGGACGGGCGGGCCCGGGGCTCGGCTTGGGTTGGATATCGGACGCAGCGTGGGATTCACGGCCTGGGCGTGCGGCTTCGAAGCTAAACCGGGCTATGGGAACAGGCGATACGAGCCACAGCGGAGTGTCCACCCCATCTCTGCGCAAGGAGGTGTTGCGGACATGCAACACGGGTATTATCTGATTGTTGGGTTCTGGCTGATGCTGGTATTGGCCGGGCTGGCGGGCTGTCCGGGCATTGGCGCGGATGAGACGCTGCTTTTGGGCAGCTTCGTTCCCTTGGAAGTCATCTCGACGGAGCCTGCGGCGGGCGTATCCGGCGTCTCGCGGGACGTGGCGGTGAGGATCACCTTCAACAAGGAAGTGGATTCCTCCAGCCTGGTCAACCCAGAAAGCAATACGACCACGGGCGCTGTCCTGGTGAAGAGCGCGGCCGGGGCCAACATTGCCGGGACGGTGACGTACAACGCGTCTGCGAACGCGGCGATGTTCGTTCCCACGGCTCACTTGTCGCCCAACCTCACCTACACGGTCACGGTGAGGGACGTGCGCGATCTCAACGGTCAGGCACTGCTGAACCCGTACATATGGACCTTCACGACCGGACCGGAGCCTGACACGATTCCGGTGGTTGTTGACACGAGCCCGGCCAGCGAGGCCATTGGGGTTGCACGGGATACGGCCATCCAAGCGGTGTTCAGCGAGCCGATCGGTGGTGTCTCGACCTCGACCTTCGTGGTGCGGGACATGAGCACGAACGCGGCTCTGGGGGCGCGATCGTTGGTGTTTGACCAGGGTCAGCTCACGGCCACGTTTCGCCCGCTCAGCCTGCTCACCCCGAACACCACCTACACAGTCACGCTGCAGGACATCGCGGGCTTGGCAGGCTATCCCCTGATGGGCCAGTACATCTGGTCTTTCACCACCGGCAACACGCCCAATACGACGCCGGTCGTGGTCTCCACGACACCTGCGGCTAACGCGACGGATGTGTCGCGTGACACCCGCATCGAGGCGGTCTTCGACTCCGTGGTCACGGGAACCAGCGCCGCGACGTTCCTGCTTCGCAACAGCCTGACCGGCGTCTCGGTCAGCGCCAGTTCTGTGGCCTTCTCCAACACGAGCCGGACGGCGGTGCTTGTTCCTTCCGTGTACCTGGCCGCCAATACGAGCTACACGGCGACGTTGCGTGGTCTTTTCGGCACGGATGGCGTGGTAATGCCGGAGAAGTCATGGCAGTTCACGACTGGCGCGAGCCCGGATGCGCTTCCCCTGGTCATCGCCACAACGCCGGCCAGCGACGCCGTCGGGGTGGGACGTGACACGGCCATCCAGGCGGTATTCAGCGAGCCGATCAGCGGCATCTCGGCCGCAACTTTCGTCGTGCGGGACCCGCTCACCAATATGGTGGTGGGGGTGCGATCACTGGTGTTCGATCCGGCGAGCCTGACGGCCACGTTCCGCCCGCTCACCCTGCTCAGTGCCCACACCACGTACACTGTCACCTTGCAGGACATCCTGGACTCGACCGGCTTCCCGGTGATGACGCAGTACATCTGGTCGTTCACCACCGGCCAGGCGCCGAACACGACGCCGGAGGTGGTCTCCAAGACGCCGGTGGACGGTGCCGTCAACGTGCCGCGGAACACGCGAATCCGGGTGGTGTTCAACGAGGCAGTCACCGGGGCGGTGGCCACAAGCTCGACGCCTGCCGGCCTGGTGATCCGCAACACGCTGACCAACGCCCTGGTGGCCGCGGAAGTGATCATGTACTCGAACACCGACTTCACCGCGGTGCATGTCCCCAGCGTTTTTCTTGCGCCCACCACGAACTACACCGCGACGCTGCGCAACATCGTGAGCGCCGACGGTGTGCTCATGCCTGAGACGTCCTGGTCGTTCACCACCGGGACCGACCCGGACACGGTGGTTCCGACGATCACTGCGGCCGGTCTGACAGCGCGGGCGAACTGTTCAAGCGACATCACCCTGACCTGGTCGCCGGCATCGGATGATGTCACCCCGCAGGCTGGCATCAGCTACCAGGTCTTTCAGTCCCGGTTCAGCGGAGGGCAGGACCTGAATGCCCCGAGCTATGCGACGGCTGCGGGGATCACGTCCTACCGGGTCACGGGCCTGGACCGCGGCACCACCTACTACTTCACGGTTCGGGCGGTCGATAGCTCGACCAACCGGAGCGTGGCCTTCACCGAGCGATCGGCGACGACGTCCTCCTACTTTGGCTGCCCCAACACCCTCGCGGTCGCCGGGGGACCGAAAGCCGTTGCCACGGCCGATCTCAACAGTGACGGCGAGCTCGACCTGGCGATCGCGTGCCTGACCGCGAACACGGTGGCCATCCTGCTGGGCAACGGCGACGGGACGTTCACGCCGGCGGTGCCGCCGACGGTCGCGGTGGGAGCGAGTCCCGTGGATGTGAAGGTTGCCGACTTCACTCATGACGGGCACCTTGATCTGGCGGTGGCCAACCGTGACGGTGGAAGCGTGTCGATACTATTGGGCAACGGGGACGGGACGTTCGGGGCAGCGGTGAACACCGCGCTCTCCGGCCCGCTCTCCCTGGCCGTCGGGGAGTTTGAGAACCCGGCCAACGCGAACCTGGATCTGGCAGTGGCGACGGGAGACGACGTGTCGATTCTCTCCGGAAACGGCGATGGCACCTTCAGTGGAACGGTCACCCGGTTGACGGTGGCGGGGGTATCGGATGCCCGTTCAGTCGTCGCGGGCGACTTTGACGGCGACGCCCTGGTGGACGTGGGTGTGTGCTACGGGGGCACGGACAACGCAGCCGTGTTCCTGAACAGCACGCCAAACGGCGGGGCCCTGGCGTTTACTGCTCCGACCACGGCGACGAACCGGCTGTTTGCCGTCCAGAACGCGCCCGCAGCGCTGGCCGCGCCCGATCTGGACGGGGACGGCAGGCCGGACCTGGCCCTGGTGAACACCGGGACACCGAGCGTGACCGTACGCCACTCGAGCGGCATGTCCGCCAACCTCTTCCCGCCGGGCACAGGGAGCGCCGGGGAGAACGTGGCTTTACCCGCAGGGGCGAGCCCCATCGCGGTTTCGGCCGGAGACGTGGACGGTGACGGGCTACCCGATCTGGTGACGGCCAATCGCGGACCAGGGACGTTGTCCGTGCTGATCAACCTTGGTGGTACGAGCCTGTTCATTGTGGAGCACCAGGACAGCGGCTTGCAGCCGGCGGCGGTCGGGCTGGGTGACTTCAATGGTGACGGCAAGCTCGATGCTGCGGCGGCCAACCCGGGTGACAACACGGTGTCGATCCTGCTGAACGTTCGATGACGCCGGTCTCGATTCCGTTTCGATTCGCACCCACCGATCTCGACGTGGATCAATGGATTCGCACGGCCAGGGACGCCGGCATGAGGTACGCCGTGCTGACCGCCAAGCACCACTACGGCCATGCCCTTTGGCCGAGCGCTGTTTCGGATTACACGGTGGCTACTAGTTCGCAGACCACCGACGTGATCGAGCAGTTTGTCAAAGCCTGCCGCAAGTACAAGCTCGCCCCGGGCTTCTACTACTCGCTGGGTTGGGACAAGTACCATCAGCTGAAGCGAATGCCCGTCGAGTACGAGGGATTTGTCCACGAGCAGATGAGGGAGTTGCTGACCGGTTACGGTCCGATCACCGAGATGTGGTTTGATATTCCCTGGGACATGGGTCCGGACATGGCCGGCATGCTCGCCCGGCTCTATGCTCACTGTCAATCGCTGCAGCCTGACTGCCTGGTGCTCCTGAACCAAGGTTTCGTCGACGGCAGCCAAGTGAACACTCGCGAGCCCAGTTATGCTGGCAAGATCGTCTCCCGGACCCCGATGCCGATCTGGCCCAAGGACCTCAACAACGGCGAGCGTGTCGCACCCCCGAAAACGGGCCACAATCCCCGGATCGTCTACAACGGCACGTGGTACTACATGCCGGACGAAGTCTGTGACTCGCTGGGCCAGACGCGGTGGTTCTGGGGCAGGGACGATGACGTCCGACCCGCTCGCCAGATGGTCGAACTCTACCGCCGGAGCGTGGGTCGAGGGGCAAACCTGCTGCTCAACGCCGGACCGGATCGGAGCGGGCGAATCCCGCCCGAGTTCGTCGCCCGGCTGATGGAGATCGCCGAGCTGATCAGGCATCCGGAGGGCGTGCAGGACTCGCTGCTCATCGACCGCCCGGTCGCCGCCTCCAACGTGTATCGCAATGAAGTGGGCAAATGGGGGCCGTCCAAGGCGACGGACATGGATCTCGGGGCCGAAGGTGGCACGCGATGGGCGACGGATGTTGAGGTGAAAACCGCGTAGCTGGAGGTGGACCTCGGTGCCGAGTTATCGTTCTCCCGTGCCACGATCAGTGAGTTCCTCGACGCCGTTCGAGGGTTTGAACTGCAGGTGCCGGACGGGCAAGGCGGCTGGAAGACCGTTCACCGGGGGGGGGACCATCGGCGGGCCAGGGGTGGAGGTGACCTTCCCGCCGGTCAAGGCCGGCAAGGTGCGACTGGCGATTACGGACTCGACGGGCGGGCCGACGATCTGGGACTTTGCGGTTTACCCGCCGGGTTGACGATGGTGATGAAGACGCGGCTCGTTCCAGCTTGTCGATGCTGCGGAGGACGCGGTTTTTTTAGGGGGAGGAAAAGAGAGGGCCGCGCCCGCGAGGAGAGCGGCGTTTCAACGCCTGCTCCTCACGGCCGCGGCCTTGAATCATGCCATCGATGAGGGGCCGGACGCCCGGGGCCGGGGCCTATCGCCGCCGACGTGCGTGGGTCAAGCCACCCAGGGCCAGCAGGACCAGGGTGCACGGCTCGGGCACGAGGGCAAAGACCTCGAACTCCGCCGCTCCGATGAAGCCATCGACATCGGTCAGGGCTCCGCCGGGAGCACCGTAGATCCGCATGCCGTTGACCCCGTCGATCGTGTCGAAGGTCCACAGGAACGGGGCGGCCTCCTGCCAAGTGGCGACATTGATGAGATATCCGAGGTCGTCCGTGTACCGACCCATGTCCAGGCCAGTCACATCGTTCCAGGTGGCACCGCTGTCGGTGGTGTACTGGACCTTCATGGTATCGGTGTTGAACCAGCCGCCGTCCCCGAAGGTCTTGAAGGTAATACCGATCGCGGTGACGTCATTCTTTGGGGCATCGAGCAGCACGCCGATGTACTCGTCTCTGGGCCCCCCGGCTCCCCAGGTGGTGTCATAGCTGTCCCAGGCGAAGCTGCCGTCGGTGAGGGTCTGGGGCTGGCTGAACTGGTTGTAGCTCCAGAGTGGTGTTTGGCCGAGAGCCAGGTTGTTCTGCAGGTTGATCGTCTTGGCGATAGGCAGGTCGCCGCTGACCTGGAGTTCGCCGACGCCGACCCATCCGCCGCTATCCGGAGCGGGGCCAGGCTGGGGGGCGCCGATCAGGCGGACGCCCCAGACGTTGCCGGTGGGTGCCGTCGGCGTGATGGTGTACTGGCGGTGTCCGTCAATGAAGGTGTTGTCGTAGGCAACGTCCCAGCTTGCGGCCACTTCTTCCCACACTCCGCCCTTGGCGACCGGCCCGTTTCGGAGCACCTCGACCCGCGGCGTGCTCGCGAAAGTCCCGCCGTCCCCGTAGATCCGGTTCGAGTACTTGATCTCGGTGACGGAGGCCGGCAACTTGAACTGGTAGCCGGCGAAGTCCTCGGCGGTGGTTCCGCCGTAGGTGTTGACGTTGGAGAACAGATCGCCGTTGTTCATGTACCACCAGGGCCCCCCGTTGCCTCGGTCGCTGGCGTAGTCATACAGACCCTGCCCGCCGTTGCCGATTGTATCGCCGAAGTCGGTGCCCAGGCTCGTGGTGTACCGAGCCTCCACACTACCGATCGTGGTCAGATCGGCACCCTGGACGCTGGATGCCGCCCCCACGAGCGCACCGATCGTCAGCACGAAGAAGCACTTGCCCAGAGACATCTTTCTACCTCCAAAAAACCATGACTTGAGTCGTGAAAGGGAAGGCGGTGCCCAGTTCCTATCGCCCTCCTCCCTTGGTGGCGACAGCTAGACTCCCGCCACCATTGTCTACCCCAACGTTGCATAATCCGCCCGCCTCAAGCGGCGTGTTGGGCGGTCTTCATCGCCTGCAGCAGGCCGAGGAGCCTTTGCCGGGCCCAGGTATTGGCGTTGCAGGTGAGGGTGAAGACGCCT
>JAGNEZ010000100.1 GCA_018003015.1 Phycisphaerae bacterium
TCAAAGTGAGTGATGCAGAACTGGGCCGACTCCACGTCAGGCCAGAGCCGTTTCACGGCGATTGGAACTACATAGTCTCGCCGCGACGGTAGAATCGTTCAGGTTATTTCTTTGCGGGCCCTAAGTGACCAGAGAAGATGCCCTTGAACGACTAGCAGCGGTCCCATCGCCGATACTTGTTGACGGCGGGGCTTGGCAATTTGGACACGTCTACTATGTTCTTGATTCTGAAGGGTTGACGACCGTGGATTATCATGGATTCGTCCCCATGTACGGTCCATTTAGCGTCTCGCCGGCTCGTTTCGATGAACTCAAGGCATGGGCCGAAGGAAAGACTAAGGACGACATCCTTGCGGCTTGTGATGACGAGATAGAACTGGAGGAGATTCTTGTTCTCCTCAATGATGGGAAAGCGGCGGCGGAATACTGGGCATTTGCACCCTACGACGGAGCCTCTCTCGACGAATGGTCCGTCTCACTCCAATCCGAAGATATCGAGAAGATGTTCGTTGATTTCATTCTTGAGGGCGGAGAGCATGAGTCGTGGTGCGACATGGTTGACGCCGATCTTGAGGAATGGGCTGCACATGTAGCGTAGAGAACTGCCCCAGAGCAGGTTCTCTACCGTAGCCGTCAAGCTTCCGCTGTGACAAAGGAGGGTGCAAAGCTGTGACATTTCTGTGCGAGACGGCTGAGATGACTACGACGCTGTTGGCTTGATCGATCAATCCTGCATCCTGCCAAGGATCTGGACAGGCTGTCCAGAACTTCTTGGCGTGGAGACGCTCATGGGACTCCAAGGCTACGGGCGTTACGGGAGGCGGGGCGCACGCTGGACGAGATCGCCGAGGCGGTCGGAGTGGGGAAGAGCACGGTACAGCGTGTTCTGAAGGAGGCCCCGATCACGAGTGCGGAGTCGGCCCCGACGCCGAAGTCGCGGCGGATCGGGCGGCCGAGCCGGGTAGAGGGGCTGCGAGGCGAGGTGGAACGGATTCTGGAAGCGGAGCCGGCGTTGCCGACGGTGGAGGTGCTCAGCCGGTTGCGTTCGCTGGGTTACACCGGCGGCAAGTCGGCGGTTTACGAGTTGGTCAAGGCGATGCGGCCTCCGGCTCAGCAGGGTCCGGAGGTTCGGTTCGAAGGTATGCCGGGGGAGTTCAGCCAGCACGATTTCGGTTGCGTGAACGTCTCCTACGCGGACGGCTCGGGGGAGAAGATTCACTTCTTCGCCTCGCGATTGAAGTACTCCCGCTGGACCCACGTGGTCACGGTTCCGGACGAGCGGGTCGAGTCGCTGATCCGGGCGTTGCTCCAAGGCTTCGCGTCCTTCGAGGGCGTACCGCTTCGAGTGGTTTTCGACAATCCCAAGACGGTGGTGATCGGCCAGATTAACGGTGCCCCCGAGTGGAACCCCACCTTCGCTCACGTGCCGGTGGACTACGGTTTCGGCATCGAGTTGTGCACGCCGCGACGGGCCAATCAGAAGGGATCGGTCGAGAACCTGGTCGGCTGGGTGAAGGGCAGTTTCTTCAAGGTCCGCCGCTTCCACGACCGCCAGGATCTCGAACAACAACTCGTCGCGTGGCTGGAGGAGGTGAACCTGCGCCGCCCCAACCGGGCCACGAACCAGGTTCCCATGGAACGAATGGATGCCGAACGAGCCCGGCTCTCACCGATGGCCATTCCGGCGGCCGAGTACCCATTGCGGATCGCGGTGACGGTGCGAACCACGGGCTTCGTGGAGTACGAGCGGATCCGGTACTCCATGCCCCCGGCGGCGCTGGGTATTCCGGCGACGTTGTTCCTGTATCCCGACAAGGTACGGATCGTGGCCCGCAACGGCTGTGAGGCGGAGCATCCCCGGCGCCCGGTGGTGGGCAACACGTCGTATTGCAGCGAGCACCGGGTTGCCCGGCTGGCCGCGATCCACGGTGAGCGGGCCAGACTCTACCAGAAACGGCAGGAAATCCTGGAATTGGGCCCGCCGGCGGAGAAGCTGCTGACCGAGTGGGTCCACCATCCCCGGATGAACTGGAAGGATCAGGTTGAGCAGCTTCATGACCTCCTGTTGAGCCATGGTCCCCAGCAGACGCTCCAGGCCATTGAGGACGTGCTGCTCAATGGGCATTACCACGTCAAGGCGATCGCCTGGGTTCTGAATCAGCCGCTCATTCCAGCTCTCACCTGGGAGGGCCGGTCATGACCACGACGTTACCTTCATCATGGACCCCCGAGGCGATCGACCTGGACGGGTTGCTCCGGCGTCTGCACCTGCCGACCATTCGCCGGCTGTATCCCGAGTTGGAGAATCGGGCCGAGGCGGAGGAGATGAGCTACCGCGACTATCTGGCCCTGCTGGTCAGTGAGGAAGTCGCCCACCGGACGGAGACCCGCATTCAGCGGGCCACCCGGAAGGCGAAGTTCCCGTTCCTGAAAACGATCGAGGAGTTCGACTTCAAGCTTCAGACGGCCGTACGGCTGTCGCTGCTGGGCAGCTATCTCGGCCCGGAACTGGTCAGCGAAGGCCGCTGCCTGATTCTCGGGGGCAGCGTGGGAACCGGGAAAACGCATCTGTCCATTAGCGTCGCCTACCGTGCCATCCAGAACGGCTACGACGCCTGCTTCATCACCGCCGCGGAGCTGATCGACGAACTCTCCGCCGCGGCCGGCAAGGGCCGACTGCGCGAGGCGCTGACGCCGTACCTGCAGACCCATGTTCTGGTCATCGACGAGGTGGGCTATCTGACCTATTGTCCGGACGCGGCCAACGTGCTGTTCCAGGTGGTCAACCATCGTTACCTGCACAAGCGGCCGATGCTGTTCACCACCAACAAGCCGTTGAACCAATGGGGGCGGGTGCTGCACGATACCGACCTGGCGGAAGCGATCACCGATCGGGTCCTGGAGCGCGGGCGGTTCATCCAGCTTCGCGGTCCGTCGTACCGTACGCGGCATCTGAAGGGTGCTGAAAAGGAAGGAGAACCGGTGAATGCATGAGGCCGGACGTCTTGTGCGATTCCGTTGACGGAGGATAGGATCGATGGTGACCTGGGCGGAGGACAGAGCAACGGTGGGAACCGACTTGAGCGCCGACCCAGGGGCCAAGACCGAAGGGCGGGCGGACGGCCGCCGGGCACGCTCCGCCCGTTCTTCCCCTCGCCTTCGGGATTGGCACCAACGCGATAAATCCCTCGCGGCAACCGCCGCGAGTCCGCGGGCGACAAGGTGGTCAGAATTTCCGGAAAAACGTGGTCGTAATTACCGGAACGCGCACTTGTCAAGGGACGAAGCTAAATTCCGATGGCCGCCTCGATCATGTTGATAGAGGAATCTGCTCGCGAGAAAGTTTGTTTTACAGTCACCAGTTCATGAGAGGGGTTTCGCGGCTACGACCGTGAGTAGATCGTGCCTCCCCGGCCGAGTAATGCCAGCAATCTGTCAAGACCGTCGTGCAGCGTGGACAGCGTGACTGTGATCACCAGGAGAGCCGGGAAAACGGTCTTCGTTTGGTGGCGGCAGGTGAAGCGGTGGCGCGCTGTCCACGTTTGTCTACGATTTGTCCGCACCTTGTCTACTCTTTAATGGCGACACCAGATATAGGTATAAAGCCTAAAGCCTTAATCGGCGGGTAGTTAAGTGATAAGCCACCAATGTCAGTAACACTGCTGGGGGTCAAGAGGTCGCAAGTTCAAATCTTGTCGCCCCGATTACACAACTGACGCTGAATACAGTAGTTACGTACCGTCATCCTCTCGTCACCGACTCCAAAACACGTGGCACTACACTTTTGGAGGTGGTGCCATGCCACGAAGTCGCCCTGCATCGAGCCCTTTGTCCTTTGACAAACCGACCGGCCAGTACTACGTGACCCGGAGCGGCAAGCGGATTCACCTGGGGTTCAGATCCCGAAGAAGCCCTGGAGCGTTACCATCGGAAGGCCCTGGGATGGATCGGGCTGCCCGGATCGATAATCAGCCGTCCACCTGGGTTTACCATCATCAGGCCGAGGCGAACCAGGGGCGGCTCGAGAACGTCCGTGATGGTCGACAACTCCGCTCCCAGGGCAAGTGCCAGGGACCGGGCGGACAGGGGCTGGCGAGAGCACGTGGTGGGATCGGTTAGTGGAGTAGATGTGAAGATGGGGCTGATGACCTGGTCAACGCCACTATCGCGGTGTGCATCCAGTCCTTCCACGTGAGGCCTGGCCGCGATGGCCAAGCAATGAGAACCAGTCCTCCAGTTCGCGGCCGTTCACCGGCTGCATGCTCCGGACAACTCCGGGCTGACTTGCGACACGACACTCATGTCTTAGTCAGCGCGTCCTCCGCACCGTTACCACAGTGATGTCGTCGGACTGGGGATGGTCCCCGGCATGCCGACGAACGGCCTCGAGAACGATCGATGCCGTTTCACCGGCAGTTTGGCCGGACGCATGGCCCAGACACCTGAGAAGTTGCGCCTCCTCGAACATCGTCCCCGCTGCATCAAAGGCTTCGGTCACGCCGTCGGTATAGAGCACCAGTGTGTCTCCCGGCTGAAGCTCCATCGTTTCGCCTCCAATCGCCGTTCCCGCCATGATGCCGGACACCATCGCGGTAGAACCCAGCGTTACGCACGGTGCAGCACCCGGTCGAACAAGCACAGGGGACGGATGGCCCGCGTTGGCGCACGCAACGATCCCCGTTGCAGGATCGACGATCATGCACAGTAGAGTCACGAACATGCCCCGGGGATTCTGCATGGCCAGAGCATCGTTCACCTGAAGCAGGATCTCCTCGGGCTGGTGGTGCTGCCGCGCCATCGTCCGGAGCAACGTCGTCGTAACCGCCATGAACAAGGCCGCCGGAATACCTTTGCCGGACACGTCGCCGACGGCGACGAGCACGCGGCCGTCGTCGAGGCGCAAGACCTCGTAGAGATCGCCGCCGACCTCGCGGGCCGGTTCCAGGATGGCACAGACTTCGAGGTTCGTATCCGCCACGCAAGCCGCGATGTTTGAGGGCAGAATGCCGAGCTGGATATCGCGGGCAATTGCCAGTTCCGCAGCGATCTTCTCCTTCACGGCGTCGGAGTAGGCTTTTGCCTTGAGGAGCGAGCGCACGCGGGCTTTCACCTCCAGGATCTCGAAGGGCTTCGTCAGGTAGTCGTTGCCGCCGACCTCGAACCCGAGGGTCTTGTTCCTCACCTCTTCGAGGGAACTGAGAAACATCACGGGAATATCTTGGGTGGCGGACGTCGCGCGAAGCCGGCGGCACACTTCGTAGCCGTCGAGCCCTGGCATAACGATGTCCAGCAGGACGAGGTCGGGTGGATTCTTCTCGACGCTGCGCAGCGCGGCTTCGCCGTCGAGCGCCACGCTGAGCTTGTGATCATTGCGAAGGGCCTGCACAAGCACATCGACGTTGGCCTTCACGTCATCTACAATCAGGACGCGGCATTGGGAAAGGTCCTTCAACTGCCCGTCTCCAGTTGTTGAAGGAGGCGGGCAACGATCGCCGCCGCCTCATCATACTCATAGCCATCCACGTGTTCGCGCACCCGTGCCAAATCCGCAGCCACCGCCGCCGGTGCGCCGATGCCAGCCAGATCGGTGAGCGCATCGCCCGATGCCGACAGGTCGAAGCCGCTGAGCGCCGCTGCGAGGCGTTCCAGCACCGTCCGCAGTTCCGCCGGATCAGACGGCGGTATGGCTGCCGCGGGGGTACTCACGGGCGCGTCCCGCAACGAATCGATCGCGCGAAAGACCGTCGCGGCGCGTTCGTCCACCGAACGCAGCAGGTCCTGGAGGTCGCAGCGCCCTTCGCGCCCGGCCTGCTCAAGCGCCTTGGCGGCCGCTTGCAGGGCTTCTGCTCCCAGGTTGCCGGCCGCTCCGGCGATGGCGTGCGCATGTCTGGCGGCGGCGGTCCCATCACCGGCCGTCACGCCGGCGCGTAGATCATCCAGGGTCTTGCTCTGCCCATCCGCGAAGCGGATGAGCATGTTGCGCAGACTGCCGAAGCCGAGGCCGAGCCGGCTGAGCGTATCCGTCACGTTGATGCCTTCGAGGGCTGGGGGGGGCTCTTCGGACGTCGCGGGAGCCGGAAGGGGTGACGCGGCTTTCGAGTCGGCTTCCGCTACGTTGCGGGGCAACCACCGCCGCAACGTCGCAAGCATCGCTGTCCGATCGATGGGCTTGGTGATGTGGTCGTTCATGCCCACGGCCAGGCACGCGTCAAGGTCATGCTTCATGGCATTCGCGGTCATCGCGATGATGGGGAGGTCGCAGAACGCAGGATCTGCCCGCAGGACGCGGGTGACCTCGAGGCCGTCCATCTCGGGCATTTGCATGTCCATCAAAACGGCCGCGTAGCGACCCGGGTGGCGACGCGCCATTTCGACCGCCTCCCGTCCGTTGCCGGCGATGTCCAGCTCGATACCCAGCCGGGAGAGCAATTCGAGGGCCACCATCTGGTTGGCCTCGTTGTCTTCGGCCAGGAGCGCTCGCACGCCCACGAATTCCCGTTCCAGCGGCACGTCGAGTGAGCGGCGGATGGCGTGGACCTCGGCACCCTGGGCCTCGACAAGTGAGTTGAACAGCGAAGAGGACGTGATCGGCTTGGGGAGGAAGACGTTGACGCCGATATCCGCACAGCGGGATTCCTCTTCCTCTCCAGCGTACGCGCTGATGACCACGATCGGCAGCGATTTCGTCTCCGCCCGCGCTCGGATGCGGGCTGCGGCCTCAATGCCGTCCATCCCCGGCAGCATCCAGTCCAGGATCACCAAGCCGAAGGGATCGTGGCCGTCCTCCTTGTTGCGCTGCTCCATAAGCTTCAGGGCCTGTTCCGCCGTTCCGACGGCCACGACGGGAATCGACCAGCCGGTCAGTAGGGTGGTCAGTAGCTCGCGGCTGGTTTCACTGTCATCCACCACCAGAACCGGCCGCTCCCGCACGCTGGGCGGGAGCGTGTGAACCGGCGTCTCCTGCGCTGCTTCGAGCCCGACGCGGGCGGTGAAGGAGAATGTGGTGCCGAGCCCGGGCGTGCTTTCAAGGGTGATGTCACCCCCCATCATTCGCGCGAGGCGCCGACTGATGGCGAGTCCAAGGCCCGTACCGCCGTACTTTCGCGTGGTCGAGGTGTCGGCCTGGCTGAAGGCCTGGAAGAGTCTGCCCTGCTGCTCCTCGGTCATTCCGATGCCGGTGTCACGCACGCTCAACAGCAGGTCGAGCTTGCCCGGCGGCGTGGGCTGGCCGGCCGGGGAGGCGCCGGCGGTCGCAACTTTGACGACGACCTCGCCCTTCTCCGTGAACTTGAAGGCATTGCCGACGAGGTTGGTCACGACCTGTCGGAACCGCAGCGCGTCGCCGGTGAGATGATCGGGGATGCCGGCCGGAACATGCACGATGAGTTCCACGTGTTTCTCGATCACTTTCGCGCGGAACGCTTCGGTGATCTGCTCCAGTTCGCCACGCAGGCCGAAGGGTGATTCTTCCAGTTCGAGCCGGTCGGCTTCGATCTTCGAGAAATCGAGGATGTCGTTGATCAGCGCCAGCAGGCTCCTGGCCGACCCATGCACGACACTGAGGTATTGCCGCTGCTTGGGGGTGAGTTCCGTCTCCAGCGTCAGGCCGGTCATGTTGATGATGGCGTTCATGGGCGTGCGGATTTCGTGGCTCATGTTCGCAAGGAACATGGACTTCATTTCCGTGGCCTCTTCGGCCTTCCGCTTGGCGACGCGCAGCTCCTCCTCAAGGTCCTTGCGCTCGGTGATGTCCACGAGCAGGCCGATCAGGCCGCCGGGACGGCCGTCGGCGAGGCGGAAGCCGTCCACAGAATACAGGGTCACGTGCCTCTGGCCTTCCGCGTATGCGATCGGCAGTTCGTAGCTCAGGCGGCTTGCGTCGCGGATGACGGCGGTGTCTTCGGCGTGAAACTTCCGTCGCTCCTCTTCCGCAATGTACTCCAGGTCGAGTACCGTCCTGCCTCGCAGGCGGTCGCTGACGACCCCGAAGGCCTTCTCGTAGGCGGTATTGCAGCCCAGGAAACGGGCCCCGGCGTCCTTGATGAACATGGGATACGGGATGCTGTTCAGCAGCGCCTGTTGGAACATCAGGCGGTCCTGCAAGCCGTTCTCCGCGAGTTGACGTTCGGTGAAGTCGTGCAGAATCTCGATGGCCCCAGCATAAGCGCCGTTCTCGTCATTCAGGACGCGTGCACGGCCTTGCAGGTAAGCCCCCCTGCCGCCCAGCGGCAGATAGGCCTCGCCGATCAGGACCGGACCATCGCGCTTGATACTGGCATATTTTTCCTCCAGGTCCTTCTGGGACAACTGGACCAGATCAATGAGAATCGGTCTTCGTTTTCCGTAAAAAGGAAGAGCATATTCATAGTCGCCCTTGCCGAGTATGTCCGCCGCCCGGACACCCGTCAGGGCCTCGGTGGCTTTGTTCCAGGCCACCACCCGGCCGTGGCGATCGATAATGATGAGGGCATCCGGCATCAGATCAATGATCGAAGCCAATCGCCGCTCAGATTCCCGGAGGGCGTCCTCCGCGCGCTTGCGGTCGGTGATATCGGTGAACATGGCAAACGCGCCGATCTTGACGCCGTGTTCGTCAAAGAGCGGCGTACCGCTCAGGTGGCAGGGCACGAGACTGCCGTCAGGTCTGAGCAGCGAGATTTCGTATGAACTAGATTCTCCTTTCGCCCGCCGCGCCATGTGCTCCCTGAAGATCCGGCAGTTCTCCTCGTCAGTGAAATCAAAGATGCTATGGCCGATGATCTGGTCCCGTGTTCGCCCCAGGATCTGGCACAAGGCATCGTTGACTTCAGTCGTGACGGCCATGTTGTCGATCGTCCAGAATCCCTCACTGCACGTCTCGAGGATCCGACGAGTCTTGCGCTCGCCGGCTGCCAAGGCCTGCACGTGCCATTTCCGTTCGGTGATGTCGGTGAACATCGCAAACGCGCCGATCTTGACGCCCCGGTCGTCGAGAAGAGGCGTGGCGCTCACCTGGCACGGGATCTGGGTCCCGTCGGGCCGGGTGAGAGCAAGCTCGTAGGTGTCGGCTTCGCCCCGCGCGCGGCGCGAGACGTTCTCCCTGAAGATGCGGTTGTTCTCTTCGTCAGTGAACTCGAAGATGCGGCGCCCGAGAATCTGCTCGCGCGGGCGTCCGAGGATCTCGCACATGGCGGGATTGACTTCCACGGTGGCCGTATCGTTGTCGATCAGCCAGAACCCCTGCTTCGACGTTTCCAGGATGCGGTGGGTCTTGCGCTCGCTGGCGGCCAGGGCTTCCTCCGCCTTTTTCCGGTCCGTCAGATCGCGTACGATCGCTACGGCCGCGGGTCTGCCACCCAGCGAGGCGAGGCTGAGAGAGACCTCCGTCGGAAACACTTCGCCTGTACGCTTTCGGTGGAGCCACTCGAAACGCACAGATCCCTTCTCCCGCAGCTCCGCAACGAGCTGCTCTTGCTTCTGGCGGGAGGACAGGCCGTCGGCCTGGAGTTCGGGCGAGAACTCGTATGGCCAGTGGCCGATGAGTTCCTCCGCGGTGTACCCAAGGAGGCGGCAGGCGGAGGGATTCACGAATGCGATGCGGCCCTCCGCATTCACGCCGAATATCCCCTCCGCGGCAGCATCGAGAATCCGGCGGGGCTGCTCCTCTTGCGCCGCGAGCCGCTCGCCCCCGACCGTCGCGGCGAGTTCGGCAAAACTGGTCAGGAACCCGAGGATCGCCGGCAGGCGGTCCTCGCGGATGACCGGCACGCCCCGGAGCGCCCGCAGGTACTCTTTCGTGTCGAACCCGTGTGCTTCCGCCTGCTGGCGGAACGCCGCCTCGTCCGGCGCCTGCAGCAGGAACTGCCCGACGAAGACATTGGCCATGTGCCGCCCGTGGATGAGGATGGGCGAGGCGGCGTTGGTCAACCCTTGCGGGCATGTATAGAGCGAGAAGCTCTTGCCTTCCTTGAGGTGTGTGGCCAGCACCGTGTCACTCTCGATGCAACAGGCCAGTGTTTCCGGATGGATCCGGTGAAATTGCGTGCAGATCCGCTGCCATCGGGCGCCGACGAACACGTTCCCCTTCATGTCAACGATTGAGGCCGCGATGCCGACTGCGTCGCAGAAATGCTGGAGCAGTCTCTCCATCTTCGCGCGGTCCAACAGACCGTCCAGTTCGCTGCGGTGTTCGCCCGCGGGTGGCAGGTGGTTACCCGGGTTGTGGTCGGCCGAGGAGGCTGATTGGTCGTGACGCATGGCCGTTTCCCTTCAGGCGGGGTTCGGACCGGCGGACCGTAGCACCCGCGTGGCTTCGCGCCCATTCATCTCCGGCATCTTCAGATCAGGATGGCAACATAGCGTCCCACGCTGCAACGCGCCATCTCGACAACTCCCTGGCCGCTGCCGGCTGGAGACCGGCGAGCACCAACCATTGGCTTGCAGGCCGCTGGCCAGCGATGTCCTCCGAGAAGCGCTTCGGTGCTCTCGATCCCATGCGGGACAGCATGTCATCATATGTGAGCGCAAGGCCTTCGAAGACGCGACTCTGGCTGCCAAGTCGCAGCATGGGCGGCGACGCACATCGCTGGTGGACGTCCATCTCCCCGTTGTCTACGGCAGATTTGAGAATGCGTTCGGAGTCCATCGGGGCACTCCCGCCGCTCCGTCAAATCAACGACAGCATACCCGAACGGCCCCTCAAAACAAGCTTGGCGGCCCAAACACAGCGATGATGAATAGGCCGTCCGGGGGCGAGTGCGGCTGGCCGAGGCGGGTGGCGTGGGTTTGGCGTGCGCAGGGTCAAGGTCTCCCGAGGGGCGTCGGGGCCGACTCCAGACTTGTGATCAGCGGCTCCTTCAGACCCCGCTGCACCGGACTCTTCCCGACCCCTACGCTGGCCGCGATCTCCTCCAGCGTGTGTCCCGCGTGCCGAAGTGTCCATATCCTTGCCCGGTCCAACATATTGATCATCTTCCCTATTCCTCGCGGCGGAGAACCGTCTCGTCACGAACGGAAAGACGGCCTTGGTGATGAAGGCCTCGACCAGCAAGGCGTACAAGGACCGAAACGGCCAATGGAACTCGACCAGCAGTCTCAACCGGGACGAGATCCCTCTGGTGATGTACTGCCTTCAAAAGGCCTACGCGGCGATGATCGAACACAACTCGAAGGACTCGAGTGTGGCTGGCGAAGAAGCGATCGCGTAGAAGGAGGACATCCAAGCACAAATGGCGCTCCAGTCTCGGAGAGCCGTTTTCGTTCTCCCGAGGTAAGAATGGACGACTTTGAGAAGTTCTGGCACCAGGCTGCAAGAACCGGCCTGTCGCTCCTTCGAGAGCAGTACCGGGACGAGATCGAGAACGCCGTCCGAAGCGCCAGGCAGGACGGAACCGACGATTGGCACCAAGGCCAATCGTGGCGAGCGCTGCTGAATGGACGGGAGCGTCCTTGGCACCGATCCGGGGCGGATGGTACCTGCGGGCGCGGAGGTAATCAACCATGAGTATTCAAGACGAACTGAGGAAGCAGGGGTACGAGTATGGGCTGACGGGCTTGGCCGACATCATTATCACAGTCGGCATCCAGTCCTTCCCCGTGAGGCCTGGCCGCGATGGCTAACGAGGTTGCGGTGGCCAATTCAATTCGCGCAGTTGGGGTCGGCCGGCGCGTTCGAGCCGCTCCAGCAACGTTGGAGGAGGCCGAAGTCGACTTGGTCGACGTCGTTGTCAGCGTCGAAATCCCACACGGAGCAGCCGGCGGTTCGAGGGATCTTCGGACCGGAGACACAGGCTGCGAATGCCGCCAGGTCCGCGTTGTCCACGTCGCCGTCGTGATCCGCGTCACAGGGAATGGGAATGAACTCGTAGGCGCCCATATCGACGATCGGAGCCGTGCCGCAGATACCCGGGGTCCAGCGACAGTCGGCGGTGGCCAAGTCGTTGAACAAGCGCGTCGCGCCCATCAGATCGGTCAGGACGCCGACCGGCACGCCCGCATTGCTGCCCGCGTCGATGCACGGTGAACCGGGCAGCAGGTGGAGATTGTCGTCAGCTGTGCCGATCACGTTGTCGGGTCCATCGGCGTCGGCGAAGAGCGGATTGGCCAGGATGTTGCCGAGCCCGTTCGCACCGCCCTTGATGTCGCTGAACTGGACATCCGGGATCTGAGAGGCGCCGTACCCTTTAATTTCACCGCCGGGGTTGTCCCAGACGATGCAGTTGACGAGCGTGGGATAGTCAGCGGAGGTAGAAGAAACGGTGTTGATGACGCCGCCGCCGAGGGTGGCCGAGTTCTTCCAGAGCGTGCAGTTGGCGAGTTTCGTGTCGCTCATCTGGGTGACCAGTGCCCCGCCGTAGGCTTCCGCGGGCGGCGGTTCGTGGCTCTCGGCCCTGTTGCCGGTGAAGAGGCAGTTGGTGATTGCTGAGTGACTCATGATTTCAAAGATGGCGCCCCCTGAGCTCTCGGCCGTATTGCCGTGGAACGCGCAGCCGCGCACGTTGGCGCGAACCGCGACATTATACATCGCCCCGCCATAGCTACTGACGGTGTTGCTGATGAACATGCAAGCGACGAACTCGGGCGTGCCGGCCGTGTAGTTCAGGACGGCGCCGGCGCTGCCGTTCAAGGCATGATTGTCCTCGAATGTGCAGTGTGAGACAGCGGGGCTGGACGCGATGTTGCACATCGCCCCGCCGGCGGTCCAGACCCGGTTACGGACGAAGCGGCAGTTCCGAATGGTCGGGTTGGAGTTGTTCAGGAACATGCCCCCGCCGCTGGAACCGGCCGCTGGGTTCGAGCTATGGTCGTCGGCCTTGCCGGCAGTGATGGTGAAGCCGTCCAGGACGGCGCTCATGTCCACGGAGTCGCCCGTGACGACGGAGTAGCTGTTGTCGCCGGTGTTGGCGAAGTTCGGCCCGTCGTCGCCGAGCAGGTCGCCGCTGAGGATCGTGGGATAAGCGGCGACATTGCGTCCGGCCGGATTGAAGTCGGGAGGCTCGTTCCCCGCGAACCCGCCGTAGACCGCCACGCCGCTCTTGAGAGTAAACGCGTCAGTTCGGGCCGTCCCTGGCTTGTACGTGCCCGCGGCCACCCAGACTTGGTCACCGGACACGGCGCGGTTCAGGGCTGATCGCAGGCTGGTGTACGCGTCGGCCCACGAGTTGCCGTTGTTGGCGCCGGTCGCACCAGCCTTCACGAAGATGGTGCTTCCTCCCGCCCCCACGGTCAGCGCCCGCAGGCAGGCGTTCGCGTTTGAGACCACGGAGGTCATGTCCGTCCACGAGTTGCCGTCGGTACTCAAGTAGCTTTGCCCGGCACTCGCGGTCGCGGCGCTGCAGTAGCCGGCGACGGGTTTCTCGACGCAGATCGGATAATTGACGCCCAGGGTGGTCAGTCTGAGAACGACGGAGAATCGCTGGGCATTGGTCACCGAGGCGGGCAAGTTCAGTGTCAGCGTATGGTAGCCCATGTTCGGAATGGTACCGCTCATGCTGCTGGTCAGCGTCCCGCTGCGGGGAGCATCGTCGGAGCAGTTCGTGTACACGTAGAGGTCATACGTGGAGTTCAGCGTGGGGGTGTACAGTCCCACAGCCTTGACCTGTTCGCTCGCCGTAGCAGTGAAGATACTGGCGGCCCAGGCCGTGTCGCCGCCGTAGCCGATACCGGTGACCCAGCCGTACGGATCGTATTGGTACATCCGCGTGTAGGTTCCGGCGGGCACGGCGTTCAGGAAGACCGCGTTCTCGGTGCCGATCTTGCTGTCGTAGTAGGAGACGTAGAAGTACCCGCCCTGGCCCCAGGCGGTACCCCAACTGTTTCGAATGATGAACGCGCCGTCACCCGGCGCGGGGCTGACGAAGCGGCCAGTGGCGAAGGTCCAGCAGTCACCGCACGAACCCTGGTCGCGCACCGGCGGCAGCTTGTTGGCGACGGTCCGCAGGTCGTAAGAGGCCGGCAGCCCGGCGGGGAGTATGCCCTCGGTGACGAACCGCTGACCGCGGGCGTGCGAGAGGTCCAGCGGCGACGGCCGGTACCCCAGGCCGAAGCCCGCGTCCGTCACCGGTGCGGCCAGCGGCAGGTTCTGCTGGTCGATGAAGTCGGGATTGGTCGGGGCCAGCGTCGGCTCGCCCCCGCCCGTTGTCGGCGGGGACTGGGCCAAGGCCAGATCGGCCGAGAACAGGGTGGCGATGATGCTCAAACACGTCACGTGGGACCGCTTGTCAGCCATTTCCTGTCCTCCTCTCATTGGCGCCATTGGGCAGGGGGTCGCCGTGGCGGCAGCATAACCGACATTTCCGACTTGATTTCGCCCGGTTGTACCGCCGTGCAGTTTTCTGCTATTATACCAAGTCGCCCCCCCGTGGCGTCTGCCCCGTCTTCGATGTTCTCCCAGCCCCGAGGGTTGAAATGGCCCCTCCCCTGTGTGCTTGGCCAACTCTTTGACCTCGTTGCTCGGGATCGGCGCACGGCATCTCCGTGGACCATCGCAGCGGGAGCCGTTCTGGGGAGCTTGGTGGGTCATGGTGAAAGTGCCATGACAAGCATGGAGTTCCTCGCCTTGGAAGGACACCGAGAGCTGATCCTGCGGCCGATTCCCCGGGACCCACTGCAGGATCTCCGGGAGATCGGGCGGAACCTGGAAGGCTACTCCATCGAAGAGCTGAAGCGGATGATAGACGAGCAAGCTGACAAGGAGGTGAGCGAGACGCTGGAGAGGCTGGGCTTGAAGCGGATTCCGCTGGAGCAGGAACCGGGACATTGCGATGAGGATGGCGTTGGCGAGGCGAGGAAATAGCACTCGTTGCGGGCGCCAAGATCGATAGCCGTTTGCCCGTAGGCACGTGCGTCACCTCAGTACCGGAGCGGTGACGTCAGCAACCCACCGTCATCTATTGAATCGCCTTCTGAATCTTCGCCATCGGGCGGCCTGCTTCTGCCTTTGCCGCGGCAATCAGCCCGACCAATTGGTCGAGTGGCAGGTCGTGCAGGCCCGCTGTTTGGGCAGTTCCAGCTCGTCGGCCTTTCCGGGCAGCGGGCTTGCGGCCCTTCTTGGCCTTCAACCGCTTGGCCTGGCCGTGGGTGGTCTTCATGTGCCGGCCGAGGTGCATGGGCGTCGACGAGGACGCTTGACTAACGCCCATCGACTGATAGGCAATCGACCAGTAGGTATCCTCGGTCCGTCTTCTTGAAAAGAAGCTCCCCCTTTGCGGCCGGTAATCGCCATGTTTCCATCTCCGCTGCCTCCGCAGCGATCTTCTCGATGGACAGGGATGGAGGCGGCGTTGGCAGAGAGACGTATCGACCATCGGCAGACTTCACGCCGCGCAGGCGCCACCAGTTGTTCCGGAGCCACTCCTCCGGAGACTGGCCAATTAGACCGCCGGCAATGAACGGATCAGTTTCGGGGCGAACCTCCTTAGGGTGCTTAGGGCCCGCAAAAGAATAACCTGAACAATTGTTGATAGGTTCGATCGCGTTGTTCCGATATTGGGTGGATGCAGGATGCAACAGTGATCGAACGGATTCGACGAATGTATCGCACGTTGTCGCC
>JAGNEZ010000101.1 GCA_018003015.1 Phycisphaerae bacterium
CAAGAGGGCCGAACATCGTCCTGAACAAGCAATGTTCCACCTCTGGAGACCCTTATATCACAACTCCACAAGCTGTAAAGGCTTGTATTATAGGACCTTATGAGGGCGCGCCCGGCGAGTTACACCCGATTGAATACCTGTCTATGTATCAGTTTTGGAGGATTGGGGGAAGTACAGAAATCCTCCGTACCCTGCCCCACGACTCCACCCGATTTCCCGACTTCAGTAGAAGAAGACGCCGTACTGCACCAGAGATGGCAGCAAGGCGACCTAGTCTACTACAGCGTATGGGCCAGGAACTGCAACACGTTTACAGGGCTAGAGCAAAACGTCGGCACTGGCCATGGAATTAATGGCGGGCCTCCCCATGTCTCGTCGTCTCCAGGGGCGTGTACGCGGACGGTCACGCCTTGTACCGTGGAGATTTTGAATCGTACGAACCCCCTAGATTACGGTCGCCCCAAATGGTGAGAGCGATAGCGACATGTTTTCTAGACAGCACGCTGACGCGCAAACCGAGAATCGTGAGCCCGATCTTCAGTCACCACCTGCGCGTGACCGTCTCCAGTGGTGGGGGAGCGTTTTCGCTGCATTCGTGATTGGGGCAGTCTTGAGTCGCGTGGAACCAGAGGCAAGGGCATGGATAGAACACGCGTTCGCCAACATGTCTGGTAACGCGGATCCGAAAGGGGCTGGCGAAAGCTCCATCGGTGTTGTCGGAATCCCCACACTGCGCATCAGCGGCCGAGGGAGGATCATCAACGGCGATATGTGCTACAATGCGAGGACGGCACATGCGGAGCAGGCCTGAACAAAACCATTCGTCTCTGTATGTACTCAGGGGAGGCAGAACGTGGAGGCTAGCCCTCTTGTTCTTTCCGGGCGTCGGAGGGGCACTTATCCTGCTCGATGCACTTATCGTGCGGACAGATCGTCTAGCGACCGGGAATGGCACCGTACCGACAGAGGAATTCCGTATCCTGGTACTGCCCGTAATCCATCTTCTGGCGTTCTGCTATGCGGCTTATGCTCCAGTGATTGACGGCTGGATTCAGGCCAGATTTCGTTATCAACGCAAGTCATTGAGGGGCATCATGGTGGCTATTTGCTGTATTGCTTATTCGTCAGCTGCCTACATTTCACTGTGATGCTGGTGCATGCTGGCAAACCGATGTGTTCATGGGCGCGGATAAAGGGGGGCGCGGATGAAGGGTCGCAAGCCGTTCTCTAGATAGAGGTTGCATGCGAACCCGCGAGGAATGGGACGGTCCGCTGGCCGGAGCCTCGTCCTGGACGGACTCGCTGGGCCAGAAGTGGTGGGTGTACAACGAGGCCGGCAACCCGCTGAGTATGGTTTCCGAGTACGATTATTACTACGACGACTTCACCCGGCGCGAATCGCTGGTGACGTGGCTGACGGACGGCGCCTGGAGCAACTCGTTCGCGTACAACGACCGTAGCGAGCTGACCGGCTTCAACTGGTGGGCGTCTCCGGAGCCCGGCAGGAGCGAGGATGTCAGCCGCCGAAGGCAGTACACGTACGATCCGATCGGCAACCGCTCCGACCGCACGGAGGGGGCCGGCGACGTGCTGTATTATTGCCGGAATCAGGTGAATCAATACCGGTTCACCGACGATGCCCCCAACACCTGCCCACAGCCCACGTCGCCGACGGAATCGTTTAGCTACGACGCGGACGGCAACCTGACGGCCGACGGGACGTTCACGTACGTCTGGGACGCGGAGAACCGGCTGACGGAGGTTTACCCGACCAGTCCGAGCCAGGGCTCGAAGAAGCTCGTGTTCACGTACGATTACATGGGTCGCCGGGTCCGCAAGACGGTCTCGGTGTATAATAATAGCGCCTGGCAGGGACAGTCCGATCAGTTGTTCGTCTACGACGGGTGGAACGTGGTCGAGGTTCTGGACGCCAACGCGAGCAACGCCATCCTCTCCAAGTACACCTGGGGCCTGGACATGAGCGGCCAGGCCGGTACGGACGGCACCGCCGGCATCCACGGCGCCGGGGGGATCAGCGGTCTGCTGGCCAGCGTCGAAACCGGCACCACCGGCTCACCCGTCCACTGGTACTTCTACGACGCCAACGGCAACGTCGGGCAGGTCCTGGACGCGACCAACCTGAACAACATCACCACGGTCGCCAGGTACGAGTACGACCCGTACGGTAACACGCTGGCCGCCACCGGCACCTACGCGGCCGCCAACCCGTTCCGGTTCTCGACCAAGTGGTTCGACACCGAAACCGGGCTGTCCTACTACGGGTATCGGTACTACAACGCCCGGCTGGGCAGGTGGATGAGCAGGGATCCGATTGAGGAAGATGGTGGACTCAATCTCTATGCCGTTGTGAAGAATGCAGCCGTAAATCTGTATGATCCAACTGGCTTGATTGGCGGCTTGTCGACCCCGGCGTGCCGCCTGTGCTGTGGGCAAGCCTACAACAAATGCATAGAGAACGGGGGGAGCATTCCAGACTGCGATCACCTGCTGCGGGGTTGTCACTATTCTTGTGAAAACTACGGGACTCCTGGTGCAGAGGCTCTCGCACTGTGTAGTGGCTATGTTGCACCATCGCAGATACCGTGGCTACTCTGTTGTGGTACGTGTCGGCACATCCCTGTTCTGGACGAAGGACCGGCGAATGACCTTGTAGTGGTAGGATGCACAGCCGTGTCGTTTGTGGCCCCGGCAGGCGCGACCTGTAAGGTGATTATGGCAGATGCTAATGCACTGAGGACCTACAAGGCCGGCACGATCGGTTGCAGGTTGGTTCGCATCCGCAAGTGGATTCGTTATGACCTGCCGCATCATGGGAAATGCGCCGAATGGGACGGCACCATACCCAACTGTCTGCGGAAATGCGGGGAACTACTGAGGAAGTGACTGTTCACATCCCGGAAAAGGTGCGGCGCGTCATGGCATGCAGGAAGGACGGACTCGTGGTGCTCAGTCGTGGTCTCTGAAGAGAGTGTATCGGCAGCGTGGCCTGTGGGGCGAGGGGTGCCGAGATGTGGCTAGCATATGAACGACCATGCCGACATGCACATGTGCGGGGGTTCCCGCTAGAAGCCAGTTACCTGTGCTATGGATCAGAAGATAGGAGTGTATTGCGATGGCTGTTGGAGTTGAGCTTTAGCCTTATGGCGAACCGTCAGCCCTTGCGTCTAGTCCTCCTACGTGAGTATACGGATAGAGACCGGATTGTCAACTTTGAGCCCGCGAGTGCCGAGAAGCTCCTGACAACGCACGCGGCAGAGGCATATGCGATCGTCCCCGCTGGAGGAAAAGCGGTCATCGATGAGGACATCAAACGAGCCTTGGCACACCCGCACTATGCTGATGAATCCGCGCTGTGTCATTGCTTTGCAGATCAATTGGTGGGATTCCTACACGACGGCCATTGTAGTGTAGAGATCATTGGGCCCACGCATGAGGTAATGCGGTGCCTGGTGCATATCACTGAACTGGGCGAAGACAAGGGCTTTGCGCCAAGCAACCTGCGAGAGGAGGATATGAATGAGCTGAATCACTGATTTGGTTCACTTCCGGCCGTTTGGGGCCCCGGTAAGTCATCGTATCGGGCATCGTATTGCCACATAAAGTGCGCGAGTGGAGCCGGTGCGGCCCGCTGTCGCGGGTGGGTAGCCAGTACGCTGGCCGGCGAGTTCGTGTGGGGCAAGCAATTCCCCGACCAGGAGGTCATCATCGACTACACGGCCGCCGGGGACGTGGAGGCGGGTACGGCCGAGGTGCTGTACTACCTGCACGGGGCCCTGGGCAGCGTGACCGGGCTGGCGGATGGGAGCGGGAACCTGGTCGAGAAGTAGGCCCTCACGCACATCACTACCGGGTGTCCGGTCGCGAGAGTATTGCCTTAACTTCCGCTACCATAAAGTCTTGCGCCTCAACAACGGCCTCGATGAAGAGTTCAAACCGTGTCCAGTCGCCCCGATTTAGTAAGTTCTTTATGAGACGTGAGTTACGGAATGCCGGTCGCCGGCGGTCCCTTCGCAATCCTGCCCATACGCAAGTCTTGCCGCCAGAAGCATCCAGGAGGGCCTGATACTTGGCGAGCGCCTCCCGCTCATTCGCCTCCGCGGTCTGGAGATAGAACTCCCTCGTGGTCGTAATCGAGGCGTGCCCCATCAGGCCCTGCAGGACGTGGACGGGCGTCCCCGCGTCCGCGTGCTTCACCGGCATCGACGAACACAGCTCGACCCCCGGCCGACAAGCCGGCTGAATAGCGGTGCGTTGATAAAGTTGCCGCAGGTGACTGCCGTATCGATGGCATCCTGTTTGGGAAAGACCTCGGATCGCGGTTTCTGAATCTCGCAGAGGATGTGGTGAACCACCAGACGGGCCTTGCGCGCCGGGACACCCGATTCACCGAAGAAGATCCACACGTGGTATCCCTTGGACTTGCTGCATTCGACGTAGGCCGAGATGCCGTAGTGCCTGGCCGCGGCGACGAACTCCATCGGAGGGTTGAGATCTTCATCGTCGAAGTCCGCCGCAACCGCTCGGGTCATCTCTCCGGTCAGGAGGTACACACCGTAGGGTTGCCTACCGATGAGATGGGCCAGAAGCACTTCTCGGGTCACCGAGGACTTGACTTGCCAGGCATGCCCCGTGTCCGGATCGTAGGTGCCGTACACGTCGGGCAGGCCGCTGAAGAATCGCTGGAGGAGGATCAGCTTGTCTTGGGTGCTCCGCGATGAGGGTATCCACGCATCATCGCCATCGCTGCGAAAGAATTGCGTTGAGGATGCCGTTGGCGAGGCGAGGAAACGGCACTCGTTGCGGGCGCCAAGATCGATAGCCGTTTGCCCGTAGGCACGTGCGTCACCTGAGTACCGGACCCTGTTCGAGGAGTTTTTGCACGGCCCAGCCGACCGACCCGGCAAGCAGGCGTTGGTGCGGCTGCTGCGCTCCACCTGCAACACCGTGGAAGCCTTCAATACGGCATGGGGAACACGCCTGAGCTCGCTGGATGAACTCGCGAAGCTTACGTCGCTGCCCATGAACACGCCCGCGGCCAGGGCCGCCTCTAGCCAGTTCCTCAGCCAATACGCGCGCATCTACTTCAAGACCTGCCACGATGCGATCAGGGCGGTTGACCGCAACCACCTCATCCTGGGTTGCCGCTTCGCCACCGCCGCACCTCTGGAAGTCGTCAGGGAAACAGACGGGTTCGTGGACGTGGCCTCTCTGAACAGCTACAGCCTCCAGGCACCCGTGGACCGGCTGGCCAGGCTGCACCGCCTCACCAAGCGGCCGGTGATGTTGACCGCGTTTTCGTTCTATGCCAAGGACTCGGGGCTGCCCAACGCGGGGCCGGGCCGGACGCTGCCCAGGCAGCAGGATCGTGCAGATCGCTACGAGCGGCATGTGACCGAACTGGTGCGCTGGCCCTTCGTCGTCGGTTTCCATTGGTTCGGCTACCTGGATTTTCCCGCGGAAGGTGTTCTGAACGGCGAGAGCCACAACTGCGGTCTTGTGAATGTGCGAGACGAACCCTGGACGGTGCTCGTGGAGCGGATGAGCCAGGTGAACCCCGGCATCGAGGAGGCGCACGCCAGGCCGGGCAAGGAGCTGCTGATTCCCGTGGAAGCCAGGGCGTTCGGCGGACATCACTACTGGGTGGTGCCTGAAGCCACGACCTGGCCCGAGGCCAAAGCGGCCTGCGAGGACATGAACGGGCACTTGGCCGTCATCCGAAGCGATTCTCTGAACCAGTTTCTCCGCAAACTGGCCGGCAGGATCTGGCTGTGGATCGGGTGTTCCCTGGACCAGCCGTCGGGCAAATGGACCTGGGTCGACGGGTCAACCCTGAGCTACGCCAACTGGAGCGTCAGAGAGAGACAGCCGAGCGGCGGCCTTGACGAGATCTTCATGAGTATGAGTCCCAACGGCAAGTGGCACGATCATGACTCGGAGGATAAGCTGGGCTACATTTGCGAGTGGGATTACTGATGTACAAAAGACGGGCGCTCACAACATGCCCTGCCTACGCGGACCTCGACACCAGCAAGAGGGGTCACTCGAACTCGCCGATCAACAGCTTCTTTCTCATAACCGCGTTCTTGGTCACGGCCACAGCCGTGAGACGAGTCCTGCGGACTCAGGAATCCTCACCGCACGATCCCACCATTTAAGCCTTGCGGCACGATACTTGTGGCCAAGGCCTTGGCCATGATCCATAGGGCTTGCCGAAAGCCATAAAAGGTGGTCTCGCAGGGAGGCGAGGATTTAACGGTTCGAGTAGCGGGTCGCTCAGGTTTGGGCGACCCACCACAAGAGTTGGCCGCACCGGAGCTTCTGGCACACTCTCGCTTGGGTCAGTCGTCCGTGGTGGCCTTGGTCGATATAGGCCGAGAGGTGCCACATAACGACTGAAAAGGTTGGTGTGTATCGGAAGTATCATGGACCTGTTCCCGTGGATGAGTCAGGCGATCCATTGCCCAGGAGCGAGTAGCCGCGAAGGCAGACCTTCCGCTGGGCAGTGCGGTGGTTCGGCTCGGATGGGAAGCGGTACAGCAGGAGCTTCTGCAATCCCGGGCACGTGATCGGACCCATTCCCACCACAACAGGCTCACACAGCCGAACGTTGTGGTTGGAGCCGGCATCCGAGAGCGTGCGACCAGCCTTCTCGTGGGCAAGAACCGGGCTTGCAGGCCGATAATGTTCGGTTTGTGTGCTTGAAACGGTTCTGCACCATGGGGCGACTGACCCAAAGCCTGACCCACTCTGGCGACAAGATTCGCATGACACTCGACATACCTGCGTCCGTCGCGGTGGCTTCATGCGAAGAACCTCGACCCAAGCTGTTCCATCACCTGTTTGCGATGCTACCAGTCGGCCCTGCGGCTCGATTGCCACCGCTGTGATTCGGCCGACGTGTCCCTCCAGAATGACCTGCAGGGTCCAACTCTCCACATCCAGTACTGCGGGCGACGCATTCGTCAGCCACGACCAGCGTCCGACTGTCGGGCGAGAACGCGGCGGAACGGGGGTGGGGGTAGCAGTCAAAGTCGAATGGGATCGTCCAACGTGGCGCGTCGGGTGCATCGGCCATCCACAGCGCGCCGCTCCCGGGCGTCTCACTCCGCAGGAAAACACGCTGTCCGCAGGAAGACACGCAGAGGGCAGAATAGTCATCAGAACCGGTGTTGATCTGCCAAGCGAGACGTGGGTGCCATGACACGCCTGAAAGGGCGGCTCCTATCGTGCCGGTTGCATCAGTTGGCCGGATGGGTGTTCTCGAAGGTCTGCTCTGATGGGAACTGAGCGTGCGGTTGCTGTTCGGATGGCATCGCAATCGGCATGGGGACAGGCAACTCCTGAATTGTGGATGCGACCGCAATCCTGAATTCGGCCAGGCGCTGCCGAACCGCCTCCAGGTTCCAGACGGCGAGTTCGCCATTTGAGCGACCCTCCGCCAGGGCCGTGGCATCGGAAGACCATTCTAAGCTCCAGATATTGGTGTTTTCAGGGGGTAAGCTGAAGAGCACACGATCGGCTGCAAGATCATAGACCAGGAGACGGTTGGCGGGCCGGCGCGCAGCCAGCCAGCGGCCTTGCCCACTGACCGCCGTTAAACACTGGTCGAACTTCTCTGTAGTCGCGGCGATTTGTGAGCTGGAACACCAATCGTATGTCGCAATCGAGTTGTCTTGCCCGACAAACCGCAGCCAGTGCCCATCATACGTGAAATGGAGGGAGTAGACGGGGAATCGCACAGTCAGAGGTACACTCAGTGGCACCGGTTGATCCTCCAGAGTGGCCCGGTACAAACGGCCCTCATCGACAGCGAACACGAACTCATGCTCGGCTGGGTGAATCGCTACGTCTCGGACGGCGAGACCCTCGTGGGACGATACGATCGATGCCCGAAGTACACCTGAAGTGTGTTCGATGCGCCAGATCGCCAAGCCGTTGCTGCCCCCCACTGCCAAGTAGCGGCCAGACGGGCTAAATCGCACCCGCCATACCTGTGCCAGGAACTTCGGCTGGTCCAGAGCCTGAACGAACTGAGCCGTGTGAGCGTTCCAGAGCCGAACGTCACCAGCCCAATCACCGGACACGAGAAAGGGCGCTTCGGGGCTGAAGGAGAGACTCTGTATCGCTGCTCGGTGTCCCTCACACGTGCCCTCCAGTCTTCCCGATACCGTGTTCCAGATCTTCACGGTCATGTCTTTAGATGCCGAGGCCAAGTAGGCACCATCTGGACTGAAGGAGAGGCCAGTTATGCCCCCTTGATGCCCGCCAAAGATACGCCGCTCAGGGGTTCCACCTACGCTCCAGGCACGTCGAATCGCACCGCCGCCATCCAGGGCCAGCAAGACCGTACCATCCGCACTGAACTCGATATTCCTGCCTCCCTCTGGCAGGGAAGACTCCAGCTGGGCAAGCAACCGATTCGAGGTCAGTGACCACAGCTCGACCATTGGGCTATTACCGCTCGTTGCCAGCATTCGTCCCATCGGATGCACGGCTACTGAGTCGATCTTATCTCCCCGGACAAAACCATATCTGGACAGATCCGGCATCTGAAAAGCTGCCCATCCTTCTCCCCCTCCCACAACAAGGAACTGGTTGTCGGGGGTGAACTCCATGTCCTGTACATAGCTGACGGGCGAAGCTGTCGTAGCCGACTTCACACCATCATCATCCCATATCGAGATAGGTGCGCCACGAACGGCCGAGAGCCACGACGCCCCTGCGAGAAACCTCTCATTCGGAGACAAGGCCCAGACGAACCGGTCGGACTGCCGGTGCTCGGCGATGATACTACGAAACACCGCCGAAGGCAGACGATGCTGCACCCGGTCAACTTCAGGTGAGTCGAGCGGGTCAAGCCCCACGAAATCACTGAGGCAGCTCAGAATCTGCTCTTGGATCTCACCCATGTTCCGATCCGGAATATCCAGCGCGGCGGCCTCATGCAAGCTTGCCCATACTTCGCGGCGATAACCTGGTCGCCGGGCCACGCGAACCGCCGCGGCACGTTCAAGCAGCACCCGATGCAGGTCGGCCTGTGTTCGGGCCAACGATTTCTGGCGATCTTCGGCAACCTTCTGCTCTCGCCAGCTCATTTGGCGTTGCTGCGCATACATCATCCATGCAAGAGCGCAAGAAAACACCAGCATTACGACGAAGCTCACGCCGACAAGGACTGGCCCGAGGTGTCTTCGAAGTTGCTTTCGCAGAACATAGAGCGCGCTGTCCCGCTTGGCTTCGATCGGATCGCCGGCCAAGTAATGGCCGATGTCCCGGGCCAACTCCCCCGCGCTCTGGTAACGGCGCTCCCGTTCCTTGCTCAGGCACTTGAGGACGATGGTCTCGACTTCGTCGTTGATCTGACGGCGGATAGTACTCGGCTTGGCCGGCTCGGTCTTGATGATTCGGTCGAGTACGTCACGGATGTTGCCCACGACCTCGTAGGGGAACCGCCCCGTCAGCATCTGGTACACAATCACCCCCAGCGAGTAGACGTCGGTGCGGGTGTCGATCCTGCCGGGAATACCCTCAGCCTGCTCGGGCGAGGACCACGGCAGACTGCCTATGAACTGGCCGGTCACGGTCATCACAGAAGCCTCGGTCCCGGCGGCCATTTTGGCCAGGCCGAAATCCAGAACGTGCGGCTCGCCCTGGCTGTCGATCCGGATGTTACCCGGCTTGAGGTCCCGGTGGATCACGCCCTTCAGGTGCGCGGCGTTCACTGCCTCGCAGATCTTGGCAAACAGCTTCAGCGTCTCCTCGATGCTCCGCTTGCCGCTGGCCATCCAGACGTCCAGCGGCTGGCCGGAGATGTAGTCCATCACGAAATAGAACATCCCGCCCACGCTGCCGCTGTTGTGGATGGCCACGATATTCGGGTGGTTGAGCTGGCCGAGGACCTCCACCTCGCGATCAAAGCGGGCCTTATCCCTGGGGCCGGCAAATGGCCCCTCGCGCATCACTTTGATGGCCACCTTGCGTTTGGTGCCCTCCTGGACGGCCAGGTAGACGACGCCTTGCCCGCCACGATGGATCTCCCCGGCGATTTCATAGCCGGAGATGCGGTCCGCGAAAGCGCACGGCGAACTCGCGTCGCCGGAAACGGGCGAAGGCTCGGCCGGCAAGCTGAGCTCCTGCTCGAACGCAGCGTCGATCAGCCGTCGCTCCGGCGATGCGTCGGCTCGCGAGTCTATCGGTGGTTCGCTAGACATGGCTCCTCCCGGCGCGCGAGCACGTGGTGTGCGAAGACGACGAAGCCTCAAATGCCGAACTCGCCAACTGTGCAATCGTGCTGTCCTGAAGTGCCGAAGCTTCACCCTCCTGCGCAGATACTGACGCCGACCGGAGTGTGGGTGCTGGTTGGGTGGCTGGCCGAGAGGCTGGCGAATCTGCGGCTGGCTGGGTGCTCGGCTGCGTGGCCAAGCGGGCGTTGATTTCGGCCGAAGAGGACTTGAGCACGAGGTTCAGCGCCTGGTGGCGGAGCACATCGTCCATCGATGTGTCCTCCTCGATAGCCGTTGCGACCTTGGCCCAGTCACCGAGGCGATCACGCAGCGCGGCGACGATGGGCTTGGCTTTTTCCATCGCCGCGAGGGCGGCCTGCCGCTCAGCATAACGCTGGGCGTAGGGCACACTGTCCCAGAGCCGTACACTTGTACCGTCAGATGCCGTGATGAGGCTGCCATCTGGGCTGAAGGTGATCTCCCGTGCGTAGCCCGTATGACTGCGAAGCATAGCAACCTCTTTCCCCATGGTTGTATCCCACATCGTGGCGGTGTTGCTGTTTCCAGTTATCACGATCCGCCTCCCGTTTGGACTGTGGGTCACCTGCAGGATCTCAATGGCATGGCAGTCAAGCTTGGCTACCTCCGCCCAGGTAGCTGCGTGCCAGATTCTGGCTGTGCCATCGTCGGACCACGTCACGATCTGCGCCCCGTCCGGGCTGAACTCGGCTCCTCCCACCGTGTCGGTGTGTCCTCGGAGCACGGCCACCTCCGTCCCACTGACTGCGTCCCAGAGTCTGGCGGTCTTGTCGTCCGAACCCGTGACGATTAGCTTGCCATCTGGGCTATAGGCAACACACCTGAGATAGGAGGTGTGACCCCGAAGGGTGGTAACTTGATTTCCGGTAGGTGTATCCCATAACCTCGCGGTTGAGTCATCGCACAGCGTGACAATCCGCTGACCGTGCGGAGAGAAGGCGAAGCAATCTGTATTCCACGCATAGTCCCCAAGATTGGCCACCGCAGCTCCGGTGGCGGCGTCCCACAATCTGGCTGTGTAATCGTATGCCCGGGTGACGATGCGTGTGCCGTCCGGACTGAAAGCAACGGAGTCAATCCCCCCAGTATGACCCCGTAAGGTGGTCAGCTCGGCGCCTGTGGCCATATCCCACACCTTGGCCGTCTTGTCCATCGATCCCGTCACGATTCGTCTGCCGTCGAAGCTGACATCGATTGCACCGACCGCGTCGGCGTGGCCCCGCAGCGACGCTAACTCCGCTCTCGTAGCCATATCCCAAAGTCTGACTACACCATCGTCAGATGCGGTAATGATTCGTTCGCCGTGTGGCGTGAACACAACGTGGGAGATCCCTTTTACGTGTCCCCGGAGCGTGGCCGCCCCGGGCCAAGGTGTAGTGTCCCACAATCTGGCTGTGACGTCACTAGCCAGGGTGACGATCCTCTTGCCGTCCGGGCTGAACTTTCCGAACATGATTGCACCAGGATGGCCCAGGTAAGTGGTCAGCTCTGCCCCCGTGGCTGGGTCCCAAAGTCTGGCGGTGCCGTCCTCACATGCTGTAAGGATTTTCCCGCTGTCGGGACTAAACTCGACGACCTGAACTCTGTCGGTGTGCCCGTTGAGCATGACTAATTGGGCCCCGGTGGCCACGTCATAGACTCTCGTCGTGTAGTCTTCTCCAGAAGTCGTGATGACCTTCCTGCCATCAGGGCTGAAAGCGACGTACCAGACACGGCCGGAATGGCCGCGGAGCGTGGTGAGTTCGCCGCCGGTGGCGGTATCCCACAACTTGACGGCGTCTTCACCAGACCATGTCGCGACCTGTTTACCATCTGGGCTAAACCTCGCACGAGAAGCCTGGCCTGTACTTCCACGGAGCGCCAGCACCTCCGCCCCAGTCTCCGCGCTGCAGAGGCTAACTCCACTATCTCCGGAGTACGTGAAGACCAATGTGCCATCTGGGTTAAAAGATGTCGTACCCGGGTGGTCGTGGAAAGTCGTGACCTCCGTCCCTGTGGCGGTGTCCCATAGTCTGCTCATGGTTTCGTCAAAGCAATGCGTGAGAACACGCTTGCCATTTAGGCCAAAAGCAACATGGTCGACAGCATCGCTATGACCACTGAGCATCGCCACTTCAGCCCCAGTGGCCGCATCCCAGAGCCTCGCCGTGCGATCGTCAGATCCCGTGGCAATCAGCCTGCCATCCTGATCGAACACAACCGTCCAGACGGCATCGGTATGCCCGCGGAGCGTGGCGAGTTCGGCACCGGTAGCTGCATCCCACAACTTGGCCGTTTTATCCTGAGACCCCGTGACGATGCGCTTGCCGTCCGGGCTGAAGCTGGCGCACAGGACCTCCCTCGTGTGTCCGCAAAACCTGACTAACAAAACGCCGGTGGCGGCGTCCCATAACCTAGCCGAGCTGTCTTCAGACCTTGTGATGATCCATTTGCCATCGGGGCTGAAGTGAACGCAAGGAACCCAGGCGTTCCTGTGAATTGCGCGAATGCCTCGAATCGTTGTGATGCTTTGGTCACACATCGCAGCGAGATGGAACCACTCCCATTGCCGCAGGCTCTGTGGACACTGGTTCAAGCGCGTTTTAGCAGTGCCCACATCATCGGCCCGCAGCGCCGCATCCGCAGCTGCTATGTTGGCGATGTACGCCTGGAACTCAGCGGCTTGCCGTTGTCGATCAGCTTGGCCGCGCTCGCGGGCCGCTTTCTGCCAGAGAGTCGTCGATACAGCAAGCGACAGTGTAGTCAGGACGAAAAAGCTCCCCGCTATAGTCACCGGCACTCTGTACCGTCGCAGGCTCTTCTTAAGCACATATAGAGCGCTGTCCCGCTTGGCTTCGATCGGATCGCCGGCCAGGTAATGGCCGATGTCCCGGGCCAACTCCCCCGCGCTCTGGTAACGCCGCTCCCGTTCCTTGCTCAGGCACTTGAGGACGATGGTCTCGACTTCGTCGTTGATCTGACGGCGGATAGTACTCGGCTTGGCCGGCTCGGTCTTGATGATTCGGTCGAGTACGTCACGGATGTTGCCCACGACCTCGTAGGGGAACCGCCCCGTCAGCATCTGGTACACAATCACCCCCAGCGAGTAGACGTCGGTGCGGGTGTCGATCCTGCCGGGAATACCCTCAGCCTGCTCGGGCGAGGACCACGGCAGACTGCCTATGAACTGGCCGGTCACGGTCATCACAGAAGCCTCGGTCCCGGCGGCCATTTTGGCCAGGCCGAAATCCAGAACGTGCGGCTCGCCCTGGCTGTCGATCCGGATGTTACCCGGCTTGAGGTCCCGGTGGATCACGCCCTTCAGGTGCGCGGCGTTCACTGCCTCGCAGATCTTGGCAAACAGCTTCAGCGTCTCCTCGATGCTCCGCTTGCCGCTGGCCATCCAGACGTCCAGCGGCTGGCCGGAGATGTAGTCCATCACGAAATAGAACATCCCGCCCACGCTGCCGCTGTTGTGGATGGCCACGATATTCGGGTGGTTGAGCTGGCCGAGGACCTCCACCTCGCGATCAAAGCGGGCCTTATCCCTGGGGCCGGCAAATGGCCCCTCGCGCATCACTTTGATGGCCACCTTGCGTTTGGTGCCCTCCTGGACGGCCAGGTAGACGACGCCTTGCCCGCCACGATGGATCTCCCCGGCGATTTCATAGCCGGAGATGCGGTCCGCGAAAGCGCACGGCGAACTCGCGTCGCCGGAGACGGGCGAAGGCTCGGCCGGCGAGCTGAGCTCCTGCTCGAACGCAGCGTCGATCAGCCGTCGCTCCGGCGACCTTCCGCCATCCAGGTCTGAGGGTGGGTCCGTGGACATGTGTACACAGCAACCATACTGTCGCCTAGTCTCGGGGAGCTGCAGCCCCCCGGAGGCCAGGCTATGGTTCATCCTTCCCCAATCTCACGAGCGGAAAATGCGGCTTCCGCTCACGCGCAAAGGCTCACATGGTACTGAAATAAGCAGACGCCGAGCCCATGAGCTCCTGCAGCCGTGAATGGGCTCGGGCACGGAGCATGAACACCGCCCCCGGGCTTCGCCTCAGGGTGGCGGCCACATCGTTGATCGGCCGACCCTCCAGGTCATACAGCCGCACCACATCCGCGTAAGCCTCCGGAAGCTGCCCGATGGCGCGCTTGAGGTAAACCGCGTTCTCTTCACGACTTGCGCATCGGCTGGGTGTCGAAGTGCTCGCGGTCAGGATGTCGATGAGGGCGATATAGGATTCATCTCCTGCCGACGGCTCGATTCGCCGAGCCTTGCCCCCACGCCGGTCAGCTTCCAACCCCTCGACGGCATCGCGCAGATTGTTGTTCATTAGTGTCGCCAGCCAGCGGGGGAAGGCGTCGACCCCCTGGGGCTTGAACCTATGAATGTCCCGCACGGCATCGGCGTAGGTTTGCTGCATCACATCATCTTCAGAAAGGACAGAACGCCAGCGTAGCGGGATCTCGCCCTCCAGCCCTCGCCGCACGGACGGACCGTACTGCTCAAGGAGGGTAGCTAGTACTACAACGCTAAGGATTCGGCCATCGGCAAGGCGTTATTTCGGCCAAGTATATGCCAATCCTGTGTAAACGACGCAGTGTTCGCTTGCGGTGCGAGCATCGGGCTGCCGCATTGCGGGCT
>JAGNEZ010000102.1 GCA_018003015.1 Phycisphaerae bacterium
GGTCAGCACATTGGCCCGGTCGGCGAAGGTGATGACCATGGCCCGCTGGGTGGTGGTCATGCCGTCGACGACCTTGAGGGCCTCCTCCTTGGCGATGCTCAGGCGGATTTGCCCGTCGCCCTCGTCAGCGCCCATCGACGCGGACTGATCGATGAGCAGGGTCATGGACTGCTCGATGTCAGCGGAGCCCCTGCGGACCGGCTCGCCGATCGCCAGGGCCGCCAGGATCAGGATGAGGAGCTGCAGGATCAGCAGCAGGTTGCTGCGCAGCTTCTGGAACGGCGAGTTGACCTGCAGGTCCTCGACCGAGCGGCGCCACAGCAAGGTTGAGGCGATAGGCAGCTCGCGGCGTTTCAGCTTGAGGAAGTAGAGCAGGACCAGCGGTGGAATGGTGGCCGCCGCCGCCAGGACCGGAATGTACCAGGGCGCGAGGAAGTTCACCGCAGCAACCCTCGTTTCCGGAGATAGGTGAGCACCAGCTGGTCGAACGGGACCTCGGTGCTGGTGAACAAGTACGTGATGCCCCGCCGCGAGCAGTATTCCTGCAGCTGTCCGCAGTATGCGTTGAGATTCTGCTTGTAGCGGTTGAGCAAGGCCCGGCTGATCGTGACCTCAGCGAGGTCGTCATCCTCGACGTCGCGCAGCCGGAGGTCGCCGACCAGGTCAGGCTGGATTTCCTGGGAGCTGAGCATCTGGATGGCATACAGGTCGTAGTGCCGTCCGAGCAGGTAGCGCAAACCCTCCTCATAGCCGCCCTTGTCCATGAAATCGCTCAACACGATCACGATGCCGCGCTGGGGGTGGCGGATCGCGAAGTGGCGGCAGGCAGCGGTCATGTTACCCGCGCCGGCCGGCTCCAGGTTGACCAGGTAGCCGAGTACTTTGGAGATCAGGTGACGGCCGCGGACTCCGGCCTGCTCGGGCCCGAACCGGTCGGAGTAGCCGCACAGCGTGACCCGGTTGTAGTTGACCAGCCCGACATAGGCGAGGGCGGCCGCAACCCGCTTGGCGTACAAGGCCTTGGCCGGGTTACCGAAGTCCATCGACTTGCTGCAGTCGAGCAGGAGGCTGACGTGGAGATCCTCCTCCTCGAAGAACAGCTTGATGAACAGCTTCTCGAGCCTCCCGTAGATGTTCCAGTCCAGGAAGCGCAGGTCGTCGCCGACCACGTAGTTGCGGTAGTCGGCGAATTCGACCGATTGCCCCTTGCGCTTTGACCGCCGCTCGCCCTTCATCCGCCCGGCGAAGATCTTGCGCGAGACGATATCCAGCCGTTCAAGGCGGTTCATGAACTCGGGATCGAGTAGTTCGCTGTATGTTGTTGCCGAGGCCATAGTGTCGATAGCCGAAACGCCAGGCGGTCACACGAAGCCCGGCGTCAGGTTTCGGTTTTACCCGGTCATCGCCCTTCTCGCTCCTCTACGCTGACTTCCCGCAATGCAGGCTCAGGCTGCCTTCTCCGTCAACGTCGGGATCTTCTCGATCATATCCTCGATCACCGCATCCGTGCTCATGTTCTCCGCCTCGCCCTCGAAGTTGAGCAGCACGCGGTGGCGCAGGGCAGGCAAGGCGGCCTCCTTCACGTCCTCGAAGCTCACGTTGAACCGCCCTTCCAGCAAGGCCCGCACCTTGGACGCCAGGGTCAGGGCCTGGGCCCCACGCGGGCTCGAACCCCAGCGGACGTACTTGTTCGTCATCTCGGTGGCGAACTCGCCTTCCGGGTGGGTGGCCATGGTGAGTCGAACCACGTAATCCTGCACGTGGGGGGCGAGGATCACCCGCTTGACCAGCTTCTGGGCGCCCAGGATCTCCTCCTGGCTCATGATCGGCTGGATGTCGGGCACGAAGCCGGTCGTTGTCCGGTCGAGGATGGTCTTCAATTCATCGCGCGAGGAGTACTCGACAATGAGCTTGTAAAAGAAGCGATCGAGTTGGGCCTCGGGCAGGGGATAGGTGCCTTCCTGCTCGATCGGGTTCTGTGTGGCCATGACGAAGAACGGCTCCTTGAGGGTATACCGTGTGCCGCCGACGGTCACGGTGTGCTCCTGCATGGCCTCGAGCAGGGCCGATTGTGTCTTGGGAGTGGCCCGGTTGATTTCATCCGCCAGCACAATCTGGGCGAACAGCGGCCCATGCTGGAAGCGGAACTCGCGGTGTCCGGTGGCCGGATCGTCCATCACGATGTTCGTACCGATGATGTCGGCGGGCATGAGGTCGGGGGTGAACTGGATCCGGCTGAAATCGAGGCTCAGGGCCTGGGCCAGGGTGCGGATCAGGTAGGTCTTACCCAGGCCCGGTACGCCCTCGAGGAGAGCGTGGCCTCCGACGAACAGGCAGGTCAGAACGCCGTCTACGATCTCATTTTGTCCGACGATTGCCTTGCCGATCTCGGCCCGCAGGCGCTTGAACTTGGCGCAGAATTCATGGGTCGCCTTCTCGACTCTGGGATCAATGGTCTCGGCCATGACTGGTGGCTCCTTGTCAGCTGATAGCTCGCACCGATCAGCGATCGATCATCCACAATCCGCCACCCCTTTGGCCCCTCTATTGAGGGGACTCGAGGGGTACATCACTTGACACTCAGGGCGCTCAGCTCAGGGCGCCCCATGACCTACTGCTTATCCTTCGCTCTTCCATCCATATCTTCCTTGGCGCGACGCTTGGCTCTCAGCAGCCTGGAGGTCAGATCGCCCGCGTCCTTGGTCCCCGGTTTGCGCCTGGGCTCGGTGTAGCCTGGCTCGCCCGCCTTGGCGGCGGCCTTGCCGAGCGTCTGGCTCAGGTCTGCCGCAGGCTTGGCGGCGGCCTTGTCGCCGACGTCGTACCTGGTCTTGGCACTGGCTACCGGCGTCGGTTCCAGTTCGATGGTCCGCTGTTCGCGCTTCTCGGCCACCCGGGCGTCGAGGCCTTCGCGGACCTTGCCACTGACGTCCTTGAGCTGGGACAGCGAAGCGGTGCTTCGCTGCCCGATGCGGGCCAGGGCGGTCACGCTGGCGGTAAAGAACTGGATGGTTGGCACCAGGTAGTTGTAGCGGATCGCCCAGCCGATCACCTCGGCCAGGACCAGGGCCCCGACGTACCCGAACCGCGGAGCGTTGGCGGTATAGAGCACGGCACAGAACACCACGAATACCGCCACCTCGACGTAGATGGACATGGCCAGATTCGAGGCCAGTCGCCGAGTAGCGACGTCGAGCAGGAACAGCGGCAACAGCAGCCAAGTCACGATCCACCGCCACACCGGCTGGCGCGAGATGGCCGGCGGCAGATGCCGGTCAAAGACCTTGTCCCGAAGCGGATCCATCAGCAACATGCGTCCGCCGGTCCGTTCGACCACGCGGTTGAGCAGGCTCAGATTCGTCCCCATTTCACGGAACTCCGGGGAATAGGGCATGCTCACGCCGGTGCGGATCTGGTGCATTCCCTTGTCGTCGCGGTACGTCAGGTTGATGAGGTAGTTGCCGTGTTCGTCGACATCGAAGGTCGCCTCGTAGCGGCCCGGCCCGGTCTGAGTCACCGCGAGGGTCTTCGCTTCCATGCTGGGGGTGGTCAGACGGCCGGAGAATCTCAGGAAGTTGAGATAGGTTGCGTCCTTATTGAGAGCCTCGATGCTGATGTGTCCTTTGTTGCCATCGATGCGGGCCATGACATCGAAGTCGGCGGACTCCTCCTGGCGCATGGCCCAGCGGAGCAGTTGGGCCCAGAACTTGCCGTACTTGGCCCAGTTGCTCCAATCGGTGCCCCATTTGGGCCACCAGCCACTGGTGAAGACGGCCATCTTGCCCATCTCGTAGTTCCAGTGGGCCAGCACCGGGTCGTTGCCGTCCTGGCTGCGGCGGACGATGGGCATGATGCAGTCCGGCTTGGGCTCGGTGAGCACCAGGCCCCCCAGCCTAGGCAGGTCCCGATCGTTGATGCCCTGGGTGATCTGGGCGAAGTCAAACACCAGCCGCGGCGAGAAGACGCGGTCGTCGATCAGCGGCTTGCGGACGACTTTGGCCTCCTTCATGAAGATCTGGGGCAGCTTGGTGGGATCCTTCACGTCGTAGAAGCGGCCGCCCGTGTCCCTGGCGATCTGGCGGAGATTGGCTTCCTGCACATGCACACCGTAGCCGATGCCCACGGTCGAGCAGGTGATCTGGTGTTTCTTCATGTAGTCAATCGTGCTGGCCGAGGGAGGGGTGGGATCACCATCGCTGATGATGATGACGTGCCGTTGGGACGCGTCCTTCTTGCTCATCAGGCCGTCGACGGCCATGGTCATGGTCTGGGCGAAATCGGGCATGTCCCCGATCTGCATGCTGGTGATTTTCTTCTTGATGAGGGGTTTGTCGAGGGCCGGCGCAAGGGGGACATCCCAGTTGTAGCCGTTCATGCGATAGGAGTAGCAGACCACGCCGAAGTAGTCGAGCGAGCTGATCGTCTCGAGGCTCTTGAGGGCCACCTGCTCGCCCCAGTAGTTGCCACGCGGGATCTCGCAGGAGTGCATGATGATGGCCAGGCCGCCCCGGGGCATGACCTGCTTCTGTTTGATCTCGAAGCTCACCGGGCTGATTTCCTCGAGCGGCTTGCCGATCCAGCCGCCCGCCCCGAAGCTCTCGTCGCCACCGGTCATGATGAGACCGCCGCCGAAGTCCCGCACGTAGCTGGCCAGGGCCTTGTGCTGATCGTCGGTGAACTCGCCGGCCGAGGTGTTGGCCAGCACCACGGCGGCATATTCCTGGAGCTTGAGCAGGTCGAGATCCTTGACGTCATTGGCCACTTCGACCTCGATCCGCTCACGGCCAAGGGCCTCCACCAGCACATCATCGGTATCCCGGCGGACCTGCCCCTCGATCGACTGCGGCAGGCTGACGATCAGCACCTTGCCTTGATCGACGACGAAGGTGAACGCTGTGGCCCGGTTGTTTTCCGGAATGGTGTCGTCGCTCGCCATGATCGGGGTCACCTGGGCCTGGAAGCGGTGCACGCCGCCCCCCTGCACCTCGATCGGAATGGTGAAGGGGTTGGGCTGCATCCCGCCGACCAGCGGTAGAACCGTGTCCTTCAACTCGATCTTGCGGTCGTTGTCGTACAGCGTCAGCTGGACCTTGGTGTCCTCGCGGCTCTTGAGGAGCAGGCGAAGCGGGATCTTGGTGTCCTTGTTGGCGTGGGGGGGAACGACGATCCGATCGAACAGAACCTCGTTTCGGAGTTGGTACTCGATGGGAATGACGTCGACCGCGACCTTGTTGGCCGCGGCGACCTCGATCTCCTCGTTCAGGCTGCCGAGGTTCTCATTTCCGTCGGTCACGAGCACGACACGCCGCGAGAAGCCTTCGGGAAACGACGCCATGGCCATCCGCAAGGCCCCGGCGATGTCCGTCCGATCAGGCTCGAGGGCGGTGCCAAAGCCGAAGATGGCGGCCCCGCCGCGGCTGTTGATCAGGTCGACGCCGGTCTGGCCGTCGAAGCCGATCACCCCGATGCGGTCATCCGGGTGGGCCTTGGCGGACAACTCCTTGACGTAGTTCTGGGCGGCTTCGCGGCGATCGTCGGGGATGCTCTTGGAGCGGTCGAGCACGAACATCACGGCCACATGGTCGTTGCGCTTGACGTACTGGATCTCCGCCAGGGCGATGGCCAGGGCGATGATCACCAGCGAGCGCATGACCACCGCCAGGATTCGCCGCCAGCGGTCCAGCCCGGCCAGGGAACGCACTGAGATGGCCGTGATCACCGGGATTGCCGCCATCAGCCAGAGCCATTCCGGCCGCTCGAACGAGATGGGGATGCTCAACGCCAACATCACATCCTGATCATCTGCACTCTGTTGTTGCCTGAGTCCAGCACATAAACAAACCCGTTCCCGCCGACTCCCACCGCCCACGGCGCACAGAGTTGCCCGGGGTCGCGCCCGGGCGAGCCCCAGCAGCCCAGACTCTTGCCGTTCCGGTCAAAGTGCTGCAGGCGTGCATTTCCGAACTCGCATACCAGCAGCGTGCCGTCCGGCCGCACCGCGACGCCGTACGGGTATTGCAGCTGCCCGGGGGCAGTGCCCATGGCGCCAAACCGGCTCAGAAGCCGACCTTCTCGACTGAACTGGCAGATGCGGTGATGGCAGGCGTCGGCCACCCACAGATCCCATTGGGCATCGAACGCGATCGACTGCGGGCGAAGCAGCTCGGCCTCGCCGGTCTTCTGGCCGCCGAAGCTGGCGACCGGCTTGAAGTCCGGCGTGAACCGGGTGATGCGATCGTTGCCGCCGTACTCCGCCACGTAGATGTTGCCGTCTGCGTCTGACGCCACGTCGGTAGGGAAGATGAACTGCCCCATCTCCTCGCCGATGGAGCCGAATCGGGCGAGTTCCTTGCCGTCTCGGTCGAAGACCATCACCCGGTGGTAGTGGGTGTCGGCCACGAAAAGCCGCCCGCTCGCATCGACGCCCAGACCGGTGGGTTTCCCTGACAGCCACTCCGGCATCTGCCAGCAGGTCTCGAAGGTGCCATCCGGCTTGAATCGCTGTATGCGAGCGTACTTGTCCACGGCAAAGACAGAGCCGTCGGGGGCGACCGTCAGGGCTCGCGGATAGACGAACTGTCCGGGACCGAGGCCTTGATCACCGAAGATCTTCTCCGGTGGCCGCGGGGACAGGTCACCGTCTCCGCCACAGCCGGTCAGCACGGCTGGCAGCAGGGCCCCCAGGATCATCTTGCCTCGTTTGTTCATCGTCATCGCCCGCCGGACCCGCTTTCAACTCCTGCTCCACCAGAAGAGCCAACCGGCCCCAAGTGTCACCACCAGACCCGCAGGCAGTACGGCCAGACTGGTGGCGATCACCATGTCATCGCGTCCGTAGTGCATGTGGTTCAGGATGGTCACGGCCAGACTGGGATATCCCACCGGTCCGACCACCTGGGTCATCACGATCTCGAACAGGGAGAGCATACCGACGATCAGCCCTCCCGCCAGCAGCGCCGGCCACGTCGCAGGCAGCAGCACATGGGCCAGGACACTCATGCCGTCCGCTCCGTCGCTGCGAGCCTGCTCGACCGCGGCCATGTCCTGTCGACTGGTCGCCAGCCAAGCCACCAGTACCACCACGGCCGAATACCGTCCGATCAGGCCGAGGCACCACACGACGAGCGTCTTGTCGTACAGATAGCCCCATGCACCGGGGCGATTGAACACCAGGATGAGGCCGATGCCCATTGCCGCGGGCGGCATGAGCGCGGCGGCCAACACGGCTAGAGCCGGCCACCGCAGCCAATGCCGTCTCGACGCGCGCCAGAGCAGGGCGGTCGCGATCGCAATCAGTACCGACATGGCCGCGACCAGGGCGGCGACCTGCAATGAAGCCCGCCATTGCCGGCTGAACACCGAGAACGCCTCGCCCCACACGTCCCACCGGCGTAGGGCGAGGAACATGGCCGCCACCGGCATGCCCAGAGTCAGGATCCAGACCAAGCTGGCCCCCGCGGCCGCTCGCAGCCCAGAGCCCGGGCCTCCCATCCATACGTTCCGCCCGCCACCGAGACCGTCTTCGCCCGCTTCGGGGACATGCCAGTCGCGCATGGCCTGCAGGCTCCAGCCCATCAGCAGGCCCAGGACAGCCATGACGATGATCGGTTGGGCGGCCATGCGAACGATCTCGCCGGGAGCCGCGGCGATATCGACCAGGGCCATCAGTTCCGTGGCGTACACCCTGGCCAGGGCGAAATGCGGAATCGCATAGTCGGTCAATGTCACCGCAAAGACGACGCACCCGGCGGCCAGCATGTACGGACGGAGGCTTGGCAGGACCGCGAACCACCAGGCCCGTGCCGGCGTCGTATCGAGAATCGCCAGGGCGTATGCCGATCGCCCGGCCGCGCGCCAGCCGACCGCGACGATCAAGGCCACGACCGGCCAGAGCCACCCTGCGGAGATGACCCCGGCCTTCGCCGCGGCGCCAAGTCCCGATGCCGGAACCGACGGCCCCGCTGGAACGAATGATCCGAGCACGCCGCCGACACCCGGCAACAGACCCCAGGCGTAGGCGTAGACTTGAGGAGGCACCAGCAGCGGCGTCAGCGTCAATCCCAGCGCCAGAGGCCACGCTCGACGTCTGGTCGAACCGAGCACCGCTGCCGGCCAGAGGCCAAGGAGCAGCGCTCCGACGCTGGCCGCTATGCTCAGGGTAACGCTCCGCGTCAGCAGGACCGAGGACGGTAGGATGATGCGTGGATCGTTGACCGGCGATCCACAATCCAGGGACGCCATGCCGATACCGATGAACGGAAGGAATACCCCCGCGAGCAGCGCCAGGCTGCCGACGATGCACAGGATCGCGGTTGCCACTCTCGCCATTCTGACTGTCCGCCACCGGTGACTCCCGATCCGCCGTGCCGGCGGTCACTGTGCCAGGTGCTCACTCGCCAGCCGGATAGCCGGCTCCATGGCATCTGCAACCTCTGCGAAAGAGACCTTGGTTTCCGGCGGCAGCTGCATCCCGACTTCGTCGCGGAGCTTCGCACGAACCGGGATGTTGCGCGAGTCGCTCCTGGCCAGGATCCGCTCGGTCTCCTCGGAAGCAAGGAAATCCACCAGCTTCTTGCCCTCATCGCCATGAGGCGCTCCGCTGATCAAGCCCACCGAATTGGGAATCAGCAGCGTGCCGCCGTCGCCCAGATCGGGGTACGTCAGGTCGACCGGTTCACTGCGTTCCTGGCGGGCATACACGTCGTCGGTGTCGGTCATCCCGATGGCCAGGTTTCCGCTGCCCACCTGGCGGGCGACCGTGGCATTGCCGTCGAGCATTGGCCCGGAGAGTACCCCCTTGAGTCTCTGGAGGTACTCGATGTAGGCCGGCTCGCCCCAGAGGACATACATGGCCGCGAACTGCCCGCCGGTGGTGCCGAACTGAGGATTGGCCACGGCCAGGCGGCCGCGCCAACGGTCATCCGCCACGTCTCTCCAGCGGGTGGGCATTTCCTCTCTCTTGACGCGGTCGGTATTGAAGATGAGTACCCGAGCCCGCGATGCGAACGCCGTCCAGCAGCCATCGGCATCTCGATATCGATCGGGAATGCCGGCCGCTGGTGGGTGATACTCGGCCAGCAGTCCCTCGCGGGCCAGCTTGATGGTATGGAACAGCTCGCTGGACCAGAACACGTCTGCCCGGGGGCGATCCTTCTCCGCCCGGATACGGCGGACCAAACCGGTGGTCTTGCCCGCCTCGGTATCCAGCTTGAGCTGAACCTGAATACCGGTCTTCTTCGTGAAAGCGGCCACGACCTGGAGAGCGATCGGCTCATCCACGCTGCTGTAGAGTATGACACTGGGTGATGCGGGTTTAGAGTCACACCCGGCAAGACACCCTATCGCCAGGATGAAGGGGGATGCGAGGGCAGCAAGGCTCTGCCGCAAGGGAAGCTTGACGGCCGTGCAATGGACTGTAGGGCAAAAAACCATGGTCCGATGATCTCCCTCGCGGAGGTGGTCTCGACTCACCTCCGTTCGTTTCCCATACCAAACCGCCGGGCGGGACCCGGCGGCGCGCTGATGCTAACGCTGTGCTCAGACCTCGCACCGACGCCCCATTTGCTCACTTCTTCTCGGGCGTGGGCGGTTCGTCCTTGGCCGGTGGCGCGGTTTCACGGGCTCGTGTGAAGTAGTTCTTCACGCTGGACTGGTACTGCCGCGGAATCTGCTCGCGCTCGATGGCGTCGGTCACGTCGCGCTCGGCCGAGATCATGGCCTCCTTGAACGGCGTCGAGACATCACCCTTGATCTGTTCACCGTTGATGAACTTCTGGGAGATGATACTACCTGGTTTGGTGATCACGGAGCTCCGCCGTTCGACCGACCTGAAAGCGGTTTGGGCGGAGGGGGCGACGCCGCCCTGCCCCTGGCCCGGATTAGGACCCATGCCTGGCCCCGGGCCCTGTCCCTGGCCCATCGCGCTGCCGGGATGCATGCCACTGCCATTGCAGGCCGAGCAGGGCTTGCCGTTGACCATGCCCGTGCCGTTGCACGCCTGGCAAGCGTTTCCCAAGCTGTCCTTTGCGGCGCTTATGTCGGCCATGGCCGAAGCGATCTGGTTCATCTCCTGCTGAAGCGACTCCATCTCGGAGAGCTGCTGGGCCGCCGCAGTCAGGCCGGACAGGTCGTCCTGCTGGCCCCCGTCGGCACCCTGCTGGCCTTGCTGGCCCTGCTGACCCGGCTGCCCGGACTTGCAGGCCGAGGCCATGTTCTTGGCCATTTGCTTGGCCGCGTCGCACGCTGCCCCGCGCTTGGCCAGTTGCTGCATGAGCTGGCTGATCTGCGGCTGCGACAAACCCTTGCTCGCCAACTGCTTGGCGACGGCGTCGAGCTTCTTGTCACTCAGATTCTGCAGCGCCTGCTTGATCTCCTTGTCGCTCAGCCCGGCATTGCTGAGCTTGTCGCGCATGTTCTTGTCGTCCTTGGCGATCTGATCAATCTTGGCCGAGATCTTGGCGAGCTGGGCCTTCAGTTCCTCGGCCTGTTTTTTCTCGGCTTCCGTTTTGGGCGTGACGGACAGTTTCGCCTGAATCTGGGCCATCGCCTCCTGGGCGGCCTTGAAATCCCCCTTGGACATGGATTCGGCGAGCTTGCCCACCGGTGACTGGCTCTTGCTCTCCGCGGCTAGATGACGCATCATCTTGGCGAACTCGTTGACCTTACCGATTTCCTCGCTGTTCTTGCGGTCCTCGAGCTTCTGGCCCAGCTTCTCCACCTGCTTGAGACCCTGTCGGCGAACGTCGAGCGGGGTCTGGAGCGCGTCTGCCTCCATCGGCTCGAGCTTGTCGATCTCGTCCTTGATCGCAGGGTTCTTCTGGCGAATCTCGTCCATCGTCTTCTTCACGATGGGTATGATCTGGGCCTGCGATCGCTTAACCACCTGTTCATTCTGTTTTCTCTGTTCTTGTTCGGTCCGCGTTCCGGCCAGATCCAAGGGTGGGAAGAGCCACAAAACCAGCAGCGCCATCACCACGGTGCCCAGGGTATAGGGGGTACCTCGTGGGGCCACGATCGGCAGGTGGCGACCGACGGCCAAGCCGCGCACGGCCTGTCGGGCATCACTGACCACGGCCTGGGCAAAGGGATCCGAGGACGAGGCACAGTACAACCCGCTCCCCACCCGCTCGCGCAACCCCGCAGCTTCATCCAACCGTGCGGCCGCAGTCATCATGCTTTCGCGTGTCGCCAAGGTCCAGATCACGGCCGCCAGCACGGCTGCACCGGCCAGACCCGCGGCCGTCGCCAGTAGAAAGGGCCCGCTCTGAGTGAACAGACTGAAGGACCGCTCGACCATCACGGTGAACATGAAGAGAACGGCCGAGCCAGCCAACGTCCAGGCCAGAGCCCTCATCCACCGCATCACCCAAAGCCGGCGTCTGGCTTGCCGGACAGGACGTTGCAGATCGGTCATGGTTCTGCCCTCAACTGCGATTGGCGATACCGTGCACCGCGGATGCATGATACCGCGCTCCATGCTACGCATACAGCGGGCTGGCGACCTGAAGTACCACCCGAATCTACCTATATTGACGTTCCCGGGAGCTTCTTACACCAAATGATCGGTCATGGGCCGGAGGGCCCGGCATTAAAGTGTGGCAGCAGCCGCGGTCTGGTTGCGGGCGGCGAGGGCGGCGTTGCGATGCCACATGGCCAGGGAGGCCCGTTTCATCGCGCTGCCGGCCAATCGCAGCTGGCGCTGGGCCTCCGACCAGCCGGCCACCTCGGCCAGAATCGGCCAAGGGGGCAGGGCATCGGGATCCTGCACCTCGTAAGCCGGCTCCCGGGTTGCAGGTATGCTGCGGTTGTGCGGGCAGACCTCCTGGCAAATATCGCAGCCGTAGACCCAGTCGCCCATGCGTGCAGCGAGGTCGCCGGGAATGTCGCTGCGGTGTTCGATGGTCAGGTAGGAAATACACCGGCGGGCATCCATTTGATACGGGGCGGTGAGGGCACCCGTCGGGCACGCGTCCAGGCATCGCCGGCAGGTTCCGCAGTGGTCGGCCATCGGCTGGCCGGGCTCCAGATCCAGGGTCGTGACCACGGCACCCAGGAAGAAGAACGAGCCCAGGCGAGGGTGGACCACGAGGGTGTTCTTTCCGATCCACCCGAGCCCGGCGGCCGCGGCAGCCTCGCGTTCGATGATCGGGGCGGTGTCCACGCAGCATCGAATCTGGAACGGATCGGCGATCGTGGCCCGCATGGCCTCGGCCAGTCGGTCAAGCTTCTTGCGCATCACGCGGTGGTAGTCGCGTCCCCAGGCGTAGCGGGCAATCCGGCCGCGGGGTTCGCCAGTGTCTCTGCTGCCTGGGTGCGGCGAAGCCTTCGGCCAGTAATTGTCAGCCAGAACGATTACCGCACGGGCGCCGTCCAACAGTCTGGCGGCGTTGACCCGCACGTCGCGGGTGCGCCGCAGGTACTCCATTTCACCGTGGCGCCCCGCCTCCAGCCACTCGGTGTAGTATTGGGCTCGCCTGATGGGTTCGACCGGGGCAATGGCGGCCAGATCGAATCCGGCATGGAGGGCCAGATCGAGCACGTGGCGAGATCGCTCGGACGGGGTCATGGCGTCCTCAGGGGCAGGATGTCTGGACGAAGGACTGACCCATGTTGATGCGGATCTTGGCAAGATCAAGGACGTTCATCCTGCCATCGGTGTTGATGTCACACGAGTAGTTGCTGGTTGTCACCGGCAGGCTCATGTTGAGCCGAACCCGCGTCAGATCGAGGACGTTGACGGCACAGTCGCCGTTGACGTCGCCCGCCAGGACGGCCAGGCACAGGCTGGCGGCCACGGGCGTATTCACCGGACTCAGGATACCCGGGAATCTCATCACCAGTTGTTCGCCGTTCCGCACGCCGGCCAGTTTCACGGTGAGCTGCCGATTCATGATGGACAGCTCACTGATGGCGCCGCTGGACAGCTCCACGTCGCCGCCGCTGATGCCCGCCTCCTGCACGGGAAGATCGAACGTGACCACGATTTCGGTCGGACCGCCCTGCCGGCTCTCCACCACGATGCCGCAGCCCCCGGTGGCCGGGGTCAGCAGATCAAGGTCCATGACCTTGCCGGCGTGCGTCTTCCTCGACACCGCCGAGGTAATGGCCGGAGCCGCGGTGCACACTTTGCCGCTCAGATCGCTAACCACGAAGTTGCCCGGCACCCCGAACCCGGCGGAGAGGCCCACCAGGCCGTCGGTGGACGCGATGTCCAGGTAGCTGAGCTGGATGCGGCCGTCGGTGAAGAGCTCGACCTGGAAAGTATTCTTGGTAGTTGCCTTGTACTCAGGGACATCCAGCCAAGTCACGGCCACGCGGTCGGGCAACTGCTTCAGGCTCACCGTGCCGCCGACGGTCGGATTGAGGTCATCAAAGAAGGCGGAGATTCGCGGCAGATTGAAATGGCCCTCGAGCGACTCGAGAAACGCCTTGTCGCTCATCGAGAAGGTGATGTAACCGTTTCCCCCGACGAAGAACTCCTCGTAGCTGACGCCGTACAGCGACCCCGGGAGAAGCACCTCGGCGGGATCGTCGTCACCCGGAGACAAGGGGATGCCGCCGGCGGGATCGGTGGGCAGGGCGGTAATGGGCTGGATGCACGCTCGATAGAAGTTCGGAGAACCGTCGGGGACAAAGAGGATGGCCTTGTACTGCAGATCGACGGTCCGGTTGACGAACATCTCCGTATAGTATTCATCGGGCTGCCCCGGCGTTTCGAAGGAGAAGCAGCTGCCGCCGTTGTCGGCGGCGAGCACGTTTCCCGCTGTATCCAGGGCTCTGATCGAGAAGTTGTATCGTGCCTGCTGGGCAAGATCGCTGAGCTGGATGACATGCAACGTCTGCCACGCCGACCCGGACACCTCGCCGGTCAGCGAACCGCAATCCGCGCCGTAGTTCAGCGTGCACGTCGCCGGCTCGTCGGTCCGGAAGGAGATCGTCGCCAGGAAAGGCCCCAGCTCAACGATCTGGACATCGGAAACGACCGGCGGAGCGCAATCCACCTGAGCGGAATCGGTCGCCAGGGCCGGCTGACCTGCGTTGTCGCTCGCATCTTCAAATGCGACGGTGACAACGTCGGCGAGGCTCACCTCGAGCGATCCGTTCTCCACGACGGAGCCAGCGCTCACCAGGCCGATCGTGCCCCCAAACACGCCTGAGCCCGCCGTGTTCTCATGGAGGACCACGGTCTCGCGATCACCACTCGCCGTGGATGAAATCGCGACCGTGGCGGTGCCGCTGCCCATCAAATCCGTGTCGCCGGCGGTGATCGAAACCACGTCCTGGCAGCCGTAGGAATTGCGCGACAGGCTCACGAAACCACTCGAATCCAGACAGATGCCCGAGGGCATATCCTGGCAGATCAGGTTGATGGGTACGGCTCGATTGGGACAGACCGCACAATGGTGCAAGGCGATGACCTTATACGAGGACATCGAGATCACCGGCGAGCCCGAGGATCCGCCCTCGGTGTCCGCGTAGTAGCCCAGGTCCAGATTGCCGCCGCTGCCGGTGCAGGCCGGCTCACTGACCGAGGCCACCCGGCAAAAACCGTCTGGATCATGAGGATCCGTGCTGAACAGAGCCAGCTCCTTGGCCCGGCCGCCGGGATGCTGTGGGATGAACACCTGCTCTCCGACCGCGGTGATTCGATTGTCGACCTGGAGGTACCCATAGGTGTCCACCGGAGAAGCTGCGGTGAATTGCAGAAGGGCGTAGTCCAGATCGAGATTGCTCTGGACAAAGGTCGCACACGAAATGACGGTACCGCGAAAACCGAGTGGAGAGTTGGCATCCTCGCAGTTCGGAGCCTCTGCCATGAATTCATAGTCG
>JAGNEZ010000103.1 GCA_018003015.1 Phycisphaerae bacterium
AGCCCGCAATGCGGCAGCCCGATGCTCGCACCGCAAGCGAACACTGCGTCGTTTACACAGGATTGGCATATACTTGGCCGAAATAAAGCCTTGCCGATGGCCGAATCCTTAGCGTTGTAGTACTAGCCGAGCAGATCAAATCGAAGAAGGTGACCGTCAAGCTGTTCCTGCGGCACCCGCTGCACGCGAAGCTGTACCTGCTCTTCCGGCCGGACCCCATCAACCCGAAGGTCGGCTATCTGGGTAGCAGCAACCTGACGCTCGCCGGCCTCTCCAAACAGGGTGAATTGAACGTAGACGTGATGGACCGCGACGCCTGCGACAAGCTCGCCCGGTGGTTCGAGGACCGCTGGGCTGACCGGTTCTGCGTCGACATCTCCGATGAGTTGGTGGGCATCATCCAGAACAGTTGGGCCAGCGAACAGCTCATCCCGCCGTATCACATCTACGTGAACATGGCGTACCACCTGTCGCAGGAGGCCAGGGCTGGGCTCACCGAGTTCCGCATCCCCCGCGACTTCGGCAACAAGTTGTTCGAGTTCCAGAAAGCCGCGGTAAAGATAGCGGCCCACCACTTGAACAAACGCGATGGCGTCGTCATCGGCGACGTGGTTGGCTTGGGCAAGACGCTCATGGCCACCGCTCTTGCCCGCATTTTTGAGGATGATCACGGCGTCGAGACCCTCATCATCTGCCCGAAGAACCTGGTGCCGATGTGGGAGGATTACCGGCAGCAGTACCGTCTTCGCGCGAAGGTTATGTCAATCACCAACGCGCAACGTGAACTGCCGGACTTGCGCCGATTCAGACTCGTGCTCATCGACGAAAGCCACAACCTGCGAAACCGCGAGGGCAAGCGATACCGCGCTCTGTTCGAGTATATCCAGTCCAACGACAGCAAGGTCATCCTGCTGTCTGCCACGCCCTACAACAAGACCTACCTGGATCTTTCGAACCAACTCCGGCTATTCGTCCCTGAGGAGAAAGACATCGGCATCCGGCCCGAGCGACTGCTTCGTGAGTTGGGAGAAACCGAGTTCATCCGCCGGCATCAATGCGCACTTCGGTCGCTGGCGGCCTTCGAGAAGAGCCCGTACGCTGACGACTGGCGCGACTTGATGCGGCTGTACCTGGTCCGGCGCACGCGCACCTTTATCCGGGAGAACTACGCCAAAGATGATCCCGCCAGAGGCCGCAAGTACCTCGAATTCGAGGACGGCACGCGGTCCTACTTTCCCGATCGTGTCCCCAAGACGCTCAAGTTCAGGATCGACGAGACGGACCCCGACGACCAATACGCTCGACTGTTCGGACCCGCCGTGGTAAACGCCGTCGATAGCTTGATGCTCCCACGCTATGGCCTGGGCAACTACCAGAAACCATCTCCCGGCAAACCGCCCACGACCGAGGAAGCCCGGATCCTGCAAGATTTGTCGCGTGCGGGCATTCGCCTGAAGGGGTTCTGCCGCACGAATCTGTTCAAGCGTCTCGAAAGCTGCGGGTACGGTTTCCATCTATCGGTAGAGCGACACATCCTGCGCAACTACATCTTTCTGCACGCCATCGAGAACAGCCTGCCAATGCCAATCGGCACCCAGGACATGGGGCTGCTCGACACGCGGATCGATGATTCCGACTCTGACCTGTTCGAGGCGGACGACGACAACAACGACACCGCCGGCACAGACATCCTGACGGCGTTCCGCGACAAGGTGGCCACGCTTCGCAACGAGTGGGAAACCCTCGCCGCCGTTGCCGAGAAGGAGGAGGATGAGCAGACCCGTGCTGCGCGGCGGGATCTGGGCAGACTCCGGCGTGGCCTTCGGACGCCGGAGGCAGCCTACCGCGAGCCGATTCTGCGGGTGCTCATCGAGATGGGCGGCGCCGGCCGGATCGGCGACGTTCTCGACCGCGTCGGCCAGGCCATGAAGCCGGTCCTGAAAGAGGTAGACTTCGACCCGTTAGCCAGCGACCCGGACCTGCCCCGCTGGCGGAACGCCGCTCAATGGGCGCGCAGCATGATGGTCAAAGAGGGCCTACTCAAGGCGGATTCGCTGCGCGGTGTGTGGGAGATTTCCGACAAAGGCCGATCCGGCCGGGGCTGACATGTTGTTGAGGACGTACGATGGCGAAAACGAGCAGAAGTTCATCCTCCGCGAAGCCAGCGGCGCTGATAGAGGGCGCACGTCAGTTGCCCATGGCCCATCTCTCCATCCGCATTCCCTGGCACGATAACGCTTGGGACGGCAGCATCTGCCAGCACCCTCGGGAGAACACCTCCTGCCTGATCCTCAAGGGCATCTCCAAGAAGAAGGACGATGCCTGGGAAGAGAGCATGGCGGGGAAAGACTGGCATGAACTCGACAGCAGGCTGCCCGCATGCGCAGCCGAGCGCGGTTCGTTCTTGTCGGCCAGCGAATTCTTGCGCGAAACCAACCATCCCTACAAGGGCCGCCACGAGATTTATGACAAGTTCCTGCCCACCCCGTTTCGACATCCACCGTTTTCCGCGGCCTGCATCCCGTTCCGGTGGATGCTCAAGGAGCACGTTGAGGGCAATGCCCGGCGGAAGATCGATGGCCTGGTTGAGGAACTGTCGCTCGGTTACTCACCCGATCGCGAGCCGGACCTCGGGGACTTCAAACCCGACTGGGTTCAGGAGTACCACAATCAGCGCGTTCTGCTGGACACATTCTTCAGTGTCATACGGCCTCAAGAATCGCTGTGCTTCTTCTACGCCAAGAAGACCCCACTCTCGGAGAGCAGCCGGCGCGTCATTGTCGGCGTCGGTCGTATCCTCCACCTCGGCGACCCGGTGGAATATGAGTACGAGGGCGGCGTTAAGGCAACGCCGATTCGCTGCACGCTGTGGGAACGCAACATCGGACACTCGATCCGGCCGGACTCGGCGGGGGACGGTTTTCTGTTGCCATACCACCAGATCCTGGCGCTCGCGAGTACGGACAGCTCAATTCGGCCCGAAGAATACGTCGCCTTCTCGCCTGAAGCGCATTGGGACGAATTCTCGTACACGGCCGAGCACGTCTCGCACGACGCGGCAATCGCGTCCCTGCTTGCCTGCGATTCCGCGCTGAGAAGAACCGCCGCCATCCTGCCTGGACCGTGGGCTCAGGCCCGTGCGTGGATCGACAGAGAACTCAACCGTTTGTGGAAGATGCGCGGTCCTTACCCGGGCATGGGCTCAGCGCTGGCTGCCCTGGACATCGAGCGGGCAAACCTGATCGCCTACGAGATCGCACGGGCGCAGGAGGAGGAGGAAACCGCCTGGGAAAGTGATCCCTGGGAGCGGTTCGAGCAGGCACTGGATAAGCCGAGCCTACTCGGGGCGGACCTGGCACAATGCCTCGGCGGTTCCTGGCGGAAGATCTGGAAAGGCATGAAGCCCGAACGTAAGGCCTTACTCAAACTGCTCAGCCGATTTGCCATTTCGGACGAGCAGGCCGCCCGGTTTTTCCAGAAGACGAAACGCGAAGACGCAGGGATCAGTGTCGAGGATTCCGACCTCATTCGCAATCCTTACCTGCTGTACGAACTGGACCGTGGCCGGGTTGCACCGATTCAATTGGGGACAATCGACCAGGGCGTTTTTCCAGATGCGGTCGTGCGTGAGAAGTTCCCCCTCCCCGCGGAATCCACCATGGACGACGGGGCCGACTCTCGGCGGATTCGGGCGTTTGTCATCCAGGCATTGGAGAATGCCGCGGGCTTGGGCCACACGCTGCTGCCCAGGGATTCGGTAATTCGTAAGATCGCGCAAGTAGACGTACGCCCGGCCGTACCCTGCACTGAGGACGTACTGGACCAGACGGAGGGGGCGTTCGATCCGGTCATCAGCATTACCGCGCTCAAGAGTGGCCAGCCCGCGTACCAGCTCGACCGGCTTGTCGAAGCCGGCAATCTCATCCGCAACTGCGTAGAACGTAGGACAACCAACGCCAAGCGCCACCCTGCCGCGCATCCCTGGCGGAACCTGATTGACGCGGCGATCGGGCAAGGCGTGCCGGCAGATGCATCTGAGCGAGAGCAGGAGGAGCTGGCGCGGGCCGAGAAAGCCGCGGCGCTTGCGGAGATTTACGCTTCCAGATTGACCGTGCTCATCGGTCCAGCCGGTACGGGCAAGACCACACTCTTGAAGGCGCTCTGCGCCATTTCGGATGTCGAGCAGGGCGGCTTTCTTCTGCTTGCGCCCACCGGCAAAGCACGCGTGCGCATGGAGGCGCAGATCGGGCTACAGACAGGGAAAACCATTGCACAGTTCCTCCTTGGATCGGGCAGATTTGATGCCGAAACCGGAGCTTATGTCGTCACCGGCGGATCGGACCGGTGTACTGCATACCGCACCGTGGTCATTGATGAGTGTTCAATGCTCACGGAGGAACAACTTGCAGCGACACTGGATGGGCTGGAGAACGTCGAGCGTCTCGTCCTCGTCGGCGATCCCCGGCAGCTGCCGCCTATTGGGGCCGGACGTCCTTTCGTCGATATCGTCCGTCGCCTTACACCGAAGAGAATTGAATCCTACCCGAGCGGAACGCCCAGGGTGGGACCGGGCTATGCCGAGTTGACCATCACGCGGCGCCAGGCCGGTGAACAACGGGATGATCTCCTACTGGCAAACTGGTTTAGCGGAGCCCCGCTTGATGCGGGAGCCGACGAGATCTGGGAGAGGCTTCTGCGTGGCGAGGCGCAGCATATTCGGCTCGCTCGCTGGGATTCACCGGAAGAGCTGGAAGCCAAGTTGGTGGCCGCGATCATCCAAGACCTGAAGCTCTCCGGCCCGGAAGATGAAAACGGCTTTGAGCAGTCACTCGGCGGATCGTTATTCCAGAACGCAGTGTATTTCCATCCCAGAAGCAAAGACCGCTCGGGAGCTGGAGAACATGCGGAGGATTGGCAGGTTCTGTCCCCGGTTCGCGCCGGTCTGCATGGAGTGGATTCCGTTAACAGGGCGATCCAAACGACCTTTCGCAAACGCGTCTTGGGCTGGACACGAGAGCAGTGGCGGAGAGTCCCGAGACCATTCGGTGCACAGAGCATCTTGTACGGCGACAAGGTGATAAGCCGCCAGAACGGTTGGCGAAACGACGTGTTTCCGCCGCCCCAAGATGAGCATCTTTACGTCGCCAACGGCGACATCGGGATGGTCGTCGGGCAGTACAAGGGCCGGAACGCCGGCTACAAGGGGTTGCCGTGGAAACTCGAAGTCGAGTTCACGAGTCAGACAGGCTTCAAGTGCGGCTATGCCGGATGGGAATTCGGCGAAGAGGGTGACCCGCCGCTCGAACTTGCATACGCGCTGACCATCCACAGGGCGCAAGGCAGCGAGTTTGGCATCACTTTTGTCGTTGTTCCGAACCCCTGCTGGCTCTTGAGTCGTGAGCTTCTTTACACGGCGCTGACCAGGCAGCAGGAGCATATCGTCGTCTTTCATCAGGGTGCGGCCCGAGACCTGATTCGCTTTGTGTCAAACTCGGAAATCGCGTCTCGCGTCACCAATCTTTTCACGCCGCCGGACCTCGTTGCTGTACAAGATCGGTTTATGGAAGATGGGCTGATTCACCGGACTTCACGGGGCGACCTGGTCAGGTCGAAGTCCGAGGTCATCATCGCCAATCTGCTTTACGACAAGCTGAAGATCACGAACTATCTCTACGAGAATCCGCTCCAGGGCAGAAATGGCAGCGTCCGCTACCCCGATTTCACCCTCATCGACGCCGAAACCGGCCGTAACCTATACCTCGAACATTTGGGCATGCTTGGTGATAGGGTCTACCGGGAGCGATGGGAACGCAAGCTCGCGTGGTATCGTGAGCAGGGAGTCGTTCCGTTTGGCGAAGGAGAGGGTGATGCCGGAACGCTGCTGACCACAAGCGAAGGGCCACGCGGCGAGTTCGACGTGCCCGCGATTGAGGCCCGCATAAAACAGGGATTGGGAGTCCAGTGATGGCGAAGTCACCCCCGCTCCCAGTCCAACACTTGTCCAAAGAGGAACCCGGTTACTCAGTTCTCGGCTCCCCCACTTTTCAGGCTGCCATCCCATCGGTGCTCCACGTTTCCGGAAACGCCGCACTTCTTACTAGCACATCCGTGGCCCTTTTCTGCTCAGTGAAATGCCCCGGCGACCTGATCCTGAAGACCTATGACCTGGCCCGAGCCCTTCGCGATGCCGGCATCACGGTGATCGGAGGCTTCCACTCGCCGATGGAGAAGGAATGCCTGACGCTTTTGCTTCGCGGCGATCAGCCCGTCATCGTGTGCCTTGCGCGTGGCCTGGAGAACCTCCGGCTGCCCGCAACCTGGAAGCCGGCGCTTGCCGCCGGCAGGCTGCTGTTGGTCTCGCCATTCGACAACGGATGCCGACGGGTTACGGAGGAAACGGCCGAGAAGCGGAACCGATGCATCGTGGCCATAGCCGAGAGCATCATCGTCACCTACGCCCACGCCGGCGGGCGGCTGGAGCAGCTCTGCCGCGACGCCGTAACGGCCGGCAAAACGTTCTGGACACTCGACGATGCGGCGACCACCAACCTCGTCCAACAGGGAGCACGCCCAATCTCCGCCGATGCATTGCCTCGGTCGTGGATCTCCCTCACGACCACCAACCGGCATCAATCAGCGCGCCACCGGAGCTGCTGGCTTGGATGCGAGTGACGACACTCAGCTCACACAACTTGGGTGTCGTGAAGCTGGCCCAGCCAGAATGCCCCGCGGCACACGATTTCACCCGGCTCGATGCTTTCCGCTCGATGATCCTCATCCCCGTTACCCCAAACGCGTCTGCAGAATCGCGTCGAGTAGCTCCCCGGCGAATAACAATTGGATCTGATTGGTGTACGTCCGCCCCACCTTCGTCGAGAGCAGCAAGACGAGGCCGATGCTCTGGAGGTAGGACAGGCTGGTGTAGAAGTAAACGTACGAGAACGGTGTCTCGTGGTGCTGCAGGGTGATCTGGCGGTAGCGCTCGTAAACGGTTTTGACGAAGGGCTCTGTGCTTTCGGCGATTGCCATCAGGATGTAGAGGTTCTGGTCGTTCAGGTCGGTGAGCACGTCGACGATCAGATCTCTTCTGGCGCGCTCGAAGACTGCACGCACGTCCTCTGACTGCTCGAGAGCCAGGTAATACAAGGCCTTGATGGCCACCCGCACATCGGCGTTCGTCGCACTCACAGTCAGGGCGGCAATCTGTGCCACGATGGATTCCGACCACTCGTGCAGGCCACCCCGGGCCCGGTCCACGAGGATCGCCCGTACCTGGTCGGCGTCGTAGTTGCGGAAATGGATCATCTCGGGCTGAAGGGATGAGCGGATGCTCTCATCGAGCCGGCCGAGGAACTTGGGGTGGTTGCTGAGCAGCACCGACATGTACGCGCTCGTCGACCGCGCGAGCAGGTACAAGATGTCCTTGTGCCGATCCTTCTCGGACAGCAGGTCCACCTCGTCGAGAATCAGAATCAAGCGGCCGGCATGGGCATCGCAGAACCGCAGCCAGAGTTCGTCGAGGCTACAGCCGCGCGGCTTCACGCACAGTAGGTGGGCGAGGATCTTGAAGCTGGTGTTGTGCTGGCGGCAGTTGACGTAACACACGGTGGCTTGGCCGCGAAGCAGGCGCTGGATGTACTTGAGCATGAGGGTCTTGCCGCAGCCACGGCTGCCGAAGATGAACAGGTGGTTGGGAATACCGGTTTTGAGATAACGGAGGCAGGCGTCGATGATCGGCTTGATCTCCTCGCGCATGAGCGGCTGCTCAGGGATGTGATTGAAATCGAAGACGTGAAAATCCTTGATGCGGTGCAGGCTCTGGTCGAGCGCGTGCACCCGCTCGCTGAAATAGTCGGCAATGCCCATGGTCGCGTAAACTTCACCGCACGCGTAAACCCTCACGACTTTATAAGCTTATCGGTGGTGGCGATCTGAGAAGCCCGTGCCTCGAGCTGCTCAAGCTGTTGCTTCCAGTGGATGACCTGCTCTCGCGATGCCGCGAGATCGGGGCGATCGAGTGCTTCGCGCACGCTGTTCGCGGCGGCCGAAAACGCGATCTGCAGGTCCAGCATCTCCTCATCGAGGTGGTCGGCAATATCGAAGGAAGTCGAGGATGCCAGAGATCGCTCCTGTATTCTGAGCCTGCGCCACTCGACGACTCCGGCCATGCGGTCCACTAGCTGGGCTAGGTCACGCAGGATGCCGGGGATGTCGATGTGCATCCTGGATTGAGGTCAAGCGGCCTTTTAAGCTTTTCCTGCCTGGCCACCGAACGTTATCAGTATGCCTCTTCGTGGTCCTGCTCGTCGTAGCCATTCCGGTAGGTGAAATCGCCGAAGCGGTCGCCGACCGTATCGAGGAGATCCTCGACATTCTTGTCGATGGATTCCACGCGCTCAAGGATACGTTCCAGGAGGTCAGTGGTTTCTCGTTGGGTGTTGTATTGTGCTGTCATTCTGGAGTGATGGCGGATGGGTATTTAAGCCTGCCGGCCGTTTCGTTACCGGAGGCAAGTGGTAACGGGCTTCAGCGTACTGCCGGCCGACGTCCTCGTCCGAGGGCCGCAGGTAGACGCTGGTGGCCTTGAGCGACTTGTGGCCGACCTGGCGCTGCACGATCGGCAGCGGCAGCTTGTACACGTGGACGTAGTGCATGATGTGGCTGTGCCGCAGCGAGTGGATGGTCAGCTCGCGAAGGATCCTGCCCTGGCGGTCGCGGGCGTATTCCCGCTCCAGGCCGGCGGCGCGGATATAGCGGGCGAAGATCTGACGCAGGCGATTCTCGGTGTAATGCCGGCGGCCGCTGCGGCCGGGGTGGAACAGGTACTCGTCCGGCCGGTGGATGTGCAGGCTGCGCTGGGCCATGCGGCCATCCTGGCGGAGCAGGCTCTTGAGCTCGTTCATCAGGCCGGCGGGCAGGTGGCTCACCCGGCGCTGACGCGTCTTGGTGTTTTCGGCGGGGAAGTACACCGTGTTGCGGGTGAACGAGAGGTGGCGGAGCTGGATCCGGACGAATTCCCCCACCCGGCAGCCGAGCTCGTAGATAACCCGCATCATCAGCTTATGGCGGTAGTCCTCGATCGCATCGAGAAACTGGTTCCATTCCTCAACGGTCAGATACCGAATCGTCTCGCCAAATCGCTCGTAAGTGGGCTGTTTTCGCGGAGATTTCACATTTGACAAAACCGGGCTTTCGGCCGGCGATTCTGCGCTGGGGATGGTGCTGGTTGGGGCCATTTTCTTCACATATGGTCCCAAATGTGAAATCAGGGTGGTTATTAAACCTGCTGCTGGGCATTGAGAAAGTGAGAATTGCGCAGCTTAACCAATGTCTCGGCAGCCTTCCCAGTGACTTCAGGAAGGCGCCGTCTGCGTCTCGGGTGAAGATGCCGGGCGGGTGGTCGGACCCGCGTTGCCCGCCGGCAAATGATCAATCTTGATCCGGCAAAGCAGCGTTGACCTCGCATCACGCCCCATGATCAAACCCCAGAGTGTGTCGTCGGCGAAGGAAAGGTACTCGTAGCGCCCCGGGAACTTGTCGATAATTGCATCTTCAAGTGTCGCGGCCTCCAGGGCCAGTTCGGGGTCAACTTCGTAGACCCAGCCGGCGTCGCTAGAAACCCACAGGCGGTTGGGGCCGAAGGCCGTGCCGGTTATGGACCGGTCCTTGGAGCGTATGAATATCCGTTCCCCCGATTCCATGTCCACCGCGTGGACGCCGATACGGTTGCTGATGGTGTCATTTTCTGCGAACCAGAACCGCCGCCCATCACAGGACAACCCGCAGGCGAATCCTATGGGCAGCGTGTGGAGCGGCGAGCGGTTGCCCTGCGGATCGATCTTCCACAACTGCGCCCGGTCGCTCACCAGGAAGGCGGAGGAGAGGCCGTAGAGAATCCCCTCCCAAGTCGCCAAGGAAGTGACCATGCCGATACGCACGTCCGAGGCCAAAGGGACATCCGGACTCTTGGGGCTCCGGCGCTGGAAAATCCGGTCCGGCCCCGGCCCGGTGATCAGGGCGATTTCGTCGCCGAGCATGGCAAAACCGCCGAACGGAGGCTGCGTCAGCAACACCGGGATGGCGCTGAGGATATCTCCATAGCCAAACTGTACTTTCTGGATCGACAGGTTCGCGCGGAGCTGCTGCCCCTCCAGGGCCTCCACACGAACGGCGTCTCCCGCCATCACCCAACCATTGGCCACGACCTCGAGGCGTTGGCTCTGCCCGTGCGGAAGCTCCAGGACGTAGGCGCCGCTGGCGCCGGTGCGCGCGGACTGCCCCTGTTGGCTCCTCACGGTGACGCCGGAAACCCCCAGGAAAGTGGACGTATTCTGAACGAAGCCAACAACACTGGTCACGCCCTGGGACCGCCGCGCGGTCACGGAGTCGATGGCCAGGCGGATGTGGCCCTCCGGGAAACCTCCCGCCGGTCGGACACCCGCCAGCAGACGAAGGTGCCATCGCCCCAGGCTGGAGACGCTGACCAGGTCCTCCGGGACGGTCTGGTCGCCGGCGTACACAACGGCCATGTTCGAGTCCGTGGACAGGACGATCTTCAGCTTCTGGCGCGGAAGCTTGAGTTCCGGGTCCGGGCCCCCGCTGCGTTGCCAGAGGATCACGCCGCCGGAATCGTTGGCGGTTGGCGCCTGACCATCGGTCAGGATTACCTGCACTGCGCCGCGCGGCGATTCCGCCGACAGGACGATCCCGATGGTGACGGTGCCATGGCGCCTGAGATCGGGCCTGGAATCGACCCACACACTCTGAGCCACGGTGTTGCCATCCGATGACACGGCGCTGGCACTAAGTACGAGGGAGCCGTCAGAAAGGGCGACACTGGCGTGATGCTCGGCTTTTCCCGTCTGATCGAGGCAATCAGCGACTTGCCCATCCTGCCAAAGGCGGGTATTGAGCCGGGAGCCACTGAAGTCATCGCTCAAAATCGTTCCATTAGGCCAGAAAGCCCAAGTACCCACGGCGAGGGCGACAGCGCTGACCACGACAATCATCACACGGACCCGCGACCCGAAGAGCCGTCGCCCGAACTTTCGCGCTTGGCGGCTAATGCGTCCGCGTGGTCCTAGGGACTCCTGACCTTTCGCGATCCGCTGCAGGTCACTGATGACGTCGGTCATGTCAGCGTAGCGATCGCGCAGTTTGCGGGCCATCGCGCCCTCTACCACCGCGGTCAGAGCGTCCAAGCCGCCCGTCTTTTGTTCCCGAATTGTTGGCGGTGGCCCCGATCGCACCTGACGTAGCACCTCGTCTGAGGATTCGCCGCTGTAAGGCGGATGGCCACTAAGCATCTCGTAAAGCATCGCCCCGAACGAATATATGTCGCAACGGAAATCCCCCGCTCGCCCCTCGGCCACTTCCGGGGCGATGTAGGGCGCCGTGCCCTCGCAGGGCGAGTGGCCGGCGTCAATGATCGACTCGTTGACCAGTGTCGTTTTCCCCAGCCCGAAGTCAGCAAGGTAGGCTTCGCCCATTCCATCCAGCAAGACGTTCCCGGGTTTCAGGTCGCGGTGAATGATGCCTTTGGAGTGTGCGAAGTCGAGCGCCTCGGCCACCTGCAAGGCAATATCCAGAGTCTCTTTTCCCTGGTCTTCCGGCGCGCACAAGCCGCCCTCCGGTTCTGTGAGCCGTTCCTCCGATCCGTCATTCGCATTCCGGAATCCGCAGTCCGCAATATGCTCGGCGACACTGCCGCCCTCCATGTATGGCATGACGAAGTACGGACCCTCCGAGCGCTCGGAAACCTCCAGAACGGGCATGATGTGGGGATGCGCGAGCTTGCGCATGTGGCGGGCCTCGGCCAGAAAGCGGTGGACTACCCGTCGTTCGCGCATGTACTCCGGCTTGAGCATCTTGATGGCCACACGGCTTCCGCTGGCCGGGTCGCGGGCCAGCAGCACCAGGCTCATGCCCCCCTCGCCGATCACCCTCAGGATTCCGTACCGATCCAGCCGGGCGAGCAGGCCAGGATGCGTCGGCGGGTCCAGAAGGCGCGCCTGGAGGAGCGGCGCCGTGGCATCGAAAGTCATGGGATTCGGTGAGCGAGAAAGGTCCGGCTGGTCGCTCATGGCGGCTGGCCTCCCCCGGCCTGAAGCACGGCCCGCCCTTCACGAAAGATCGTTTTGACCCGCTCCTCTACCCAGGCTTGGCTCAAGGCCCAGTCGATGCCGGTCATCAAGTCCCCATCTTCAAGCTGGCTGATCCGCTCCCCGCAGCGCGTGCGCGCCACGAGGATGCTGGCGTAATACAGCACGTCGGCCACTTCGCGGGGCAGCGGGCTCTCCGGGTGGGCGGCCATGGCCTTGGCAAAGTCCTTCGTCATCCTGAGGAGTTCCAGCGGGGGACGGGGGTGCGTGAACAGGTCGGCGAAGCTCCGGACCAGCAATCCTTCGGCGGACGCCAATGCGGAGAGTTTGCCGGCGAGGCCGGGGTCAAGACCTCCGAGGTCGTACTGGATCGATACCGACATCTGGTGCCGGGAGATCGCCTCGAGTTCCTCCGGGCGCCAAGGGCGCGATTGGCCACAATCGGGCGCCAGCAGTTGGCCGAGCCCCCACCGCTTCGCCTTGTGAACGTCAGGACCGGTAGTCATAACGTCTGCCTTCCCTCAACAAGCACCACGAACGGCCCGTGAGCGGGTGTGTCGTAGCAGGCCGCCCCATGAATTGATACGGAAGGTCCGCCAGAATCATGCGCCGCCGCTGGTCAGAATCCTCTGAAGGTCGGCCAGCTCCTCGTCGATTTCGGATTCATCGGCCGCATATTCCCCCACGATGTCGCGCAGGATTCGCACGAACATACGCTTGGCCGTGGTCAGTGTGTTACCCGCCTGCACCGGAGACACAAATCCATATTGCTCAACGAGTTGCGCGAAAGGGACCGGCTGGGCATCTTCCAGGGCCGGCACCAGCACGCGGGCATTGAAAACCGCCCATCTCAGCGGGTGGTCCGCGTCGCATTCCGTTCTCATGCGTTCGATGGCCCGGCCGAGGATCTCGCGGGCCCAGGCGGTCTCGAAGCCGACGTCCGGCGACTCGTCCTGGCGTAAGGGCTCCGCTATGGCGTCGATGTCGCCGAACTCGCGCTTATTCTGTCTGAGCCAGTCGTAAGTATATCTATCCAAAGCGGTCAGGATGAGCGCGCGGAAACGGCCTCGTTGAGGATCGGCCTGAGCGAACAGGCGCCGCGCCAATACCTTGTCGGCCACAAAACCCTGCAGCAGGTCCTTGGACTCGTGGACGCCCACGCGGCCAGCAAAGCGGTAACGGAGGTGAACCAGAAGGGCGGAGTAGTAACGTTGAAGCAGCCTTGCCAAGGCATCCTGCACATCTCGGGCGTCTGGCCCGCTGGTCCGGGCGATGATGGACCAGTGGGTGCTCGGGAATCCACCGCGGTGGCTTGACGAATCTCGGTTCATCAGCAGGGTCTCGGTTCGGCCAGCGAGAAGAGTCTTACATCTTAGCTTACCATGAGATGGGGGTGGAGGCAAGCGCCTTGCCGCCGCATATCCGCCACCGGGTCCCGCTCCAGAAAAACCTGGAAAGCCACGCAGAATCCGGGTCTTGCCACCGTATCGAATTGTGATCGATCGCTCCTCGCCGCGTTGGCGAAGGGCGCGGTCAATATGCAACCTTCACGACTACCCTGGTCCGTTGGGCAGTGCGGTTGTATGCCTGGCCCCCCGCGTAGCGGCTGCAAAGAAGGTCAAAGCGAAGTTCAGGCTCGTAATGCAAATCCAGAATCTTGGGAGGACTCGACATGCTGGATACATCGGCGTCACGAAGAAGCGTCGCAGCTCAGACTACTCCACTTCCGCTAAGCCAGCTGAGCACAAGGCCAAAGAAGCGCCTGTGCGGAATGGCGTCTGCATTTCTCTGTCTACTGCTTCGATTGGCGCCCGTTGTACAGGGCTATGACACTATCACCATTCCTGCCGACAGGGACACGTTTTGCTCCGGCTCTGCACCCGATTCCAATTTCGGCACCTGGACGAGCTGGCAATTCGGACTTAACGCTGCAAATATACGAACTGAGATTGCGCTAGTCCACTTCGATCTTTCCCTGATCCCGCAGGGACGTGTCATTCAAGAAGCCCGTCTCCGATTGTTCTGCGGTGATGTCTATTATAACGACATGTCAACCGCGTTCTGCTTCATGTCAAGCGGCGGCTGGTCGGAGACCACCGCAACATGGAACAGCATGCCCGGAGTAATCGCCACTCCGTATTCGAGTTTCGACCCTCAGGGTGGCTGGAATGAAATTGGTGTCTCGACAATTGTCAAGGAGTGGTATGCCGGGCACCAAAACAACTATGGCTTCCAACTCCGCTCGCAAACCTATGGTGGCCCCTCAACGGCCCTATTCAGGTCAAGAGAGTATAGTGGCACCACATATGACCCCAAGCTCGAAGTGGACATCATAACGCCCACCAATGAGATTGTGATCAACAACAATGTATGGCTAAACGGATCGCAGCAGAATCGGATAGCCCTTGGCCCGGGTGCTAGCGTCAATGGTTCCTTCGATTGCACAGTTTACAATGGTAGGTAAGCGCCCACCAGAACCATGGGGGGCTGGGCCGGAACGCGGGAGGGTGCGGAGCTGGACTCAGCGGGGGAACGAGGCCTGGAAACGCCGGCGGGTGGCCCGGCGGAGTTGCTTGCGGTCGGCCC
>JAGNEZ010000104.1 GCA_018003015.1 Phycisphaerae bacterium
GCGCCGTCACGGGCCCAAGGCCGGCACATACCCCGGCAATCACAGCCAAGGGAACCCACGCTCCGAGGTTCATGCCCCAAGTGCGTGTCATGAGCCCACCTCCTCTGGCCAAGAAACAATGGATGATGAGACACCCACGCTCCGCGAGAATCCCTCGTCCGAAGGACTGGCTCTCAGCCGGACGGGTTCGATGCACCGGGCCGGAGCCAGCCCATGCGGCTCATATCGATTATACTCTGCGACCAATTGACTCCAAAGCGCGGCCCAACCTGTCCACCGAGATGCCACCGGGCCGCCTGAATCTCGATTCAACGTACGCGATCTTCACTTGAAAGCCTCTCGATCCGGGAACGACATGCCGAACCTGGTTCTTGACCCGGGGTTTCGCGGATAACCAGCCGGTGAAGAACCTGCGAGCACTTGAGCGCAGGCTGGAGGGTTGACGCATACGGAACGAAAACGCGAGGGACTGATTATCAAGACCGGAATGAGGCACGAATGGGCCCTTTGAGTGTGGCGGTCGGCGGTGACGAGGCGCTGCCGGGCCCTCCGCACTCGCCCACTGAGTGTGTTTCAGTTCGCGCAGTCCGGATCGGCCGACACGTTTGAGCCGCTGTAGCAGCGCTGGAGGACGCCAAAATCGTCCTGATCCACGTCGTCGTCTGCGTCGAGGTCCGCGTCCTCGCAACCTGGGGCGACGGGGATGATAGCCGGTCCGGTGGTGCACTGCCGGAGCAGGGCGCAATCATCTGCATCCACGTCCGCGTCGCGGTCCAGGTCAGGTCGCACGTACGGCACCAGCGCCAAGCTGTTGCCACCGTAATGGTAGGCAATGACGTGCGTGGGGGGCAGATCCTTCACGCTCGCGAACCGCGTCCCGACGAGGGAATGGTATTGTGCGAAAACATAGGAACTGGTCGAGTTCAGCACACCCAGGCCGTCGAAATCGACCGTCGCGGCCGAGATGTCGAGCTGTCCGCCAACGGCGAGCAGGTCAATCGACGAGGGGCCGTAATCGACCTTGAATAGGCCCGCGATGCCGGCATCGCCGACGACGTCCAACGACGCGATACTGGGGCCGGGGATGAGGGTGCCGCCGGTTTGGATGACTAGCCCGCCGGCGATGGAGCCCGTACCTCCGAGCGTACCCGAGTTCTGCACGGTGGCGCCGCCGGCGATTGATCCATTGACTAGCAGCACACCGCTCTGGACGGTCGTGCCACCGCTGTAAGTGCTGTGACCGTTGAGCTGAAGCGTGCCCGTTCCGGTCTTGGTGATTCCGCCGCTGCCCGAAATCTCGCCGGCGAAGGTAGTCGAGGTGCCGTCGCCACCGACGGTGAGCATTGCACCGCCCAATACCACCAAGCTGCTTGAAACGCCGGCCAGGGAGCCGATGGTCTGGTGGATGCCGTTCAGGTCAAAAGCCGTGCCGGCATTGGTCATGTTGACCGCGGTGTTGGAGGGAAGCGAGCCCGGGGCGCCGTAGTTGATGGTGCCGAGGTTCGCATTGGGTCCGGCATCGTGGAGTTGTTCCAGGATGGTCGGCGTCAGCGCGCCGTTCCACATCCGCACTTCGTTGTAGCTGGCGTTGGCTGTGGAGTCGGGCGTCCAGAAAGACCGCGCCAGGTTGTTGGCGGTGTCGGTCAGTGTGGCGAGTGTGTTGGTCGTCGTGAAGGAATCCTGAGCGGCGCCCAGGTCGGCACTGGCTGAAGGCGCCGTGTACCACGTGACCACCGTAGAATCGCCCACCGGGCTGAGCGTCATGACGATATGGAACTCAGCATTGAGCGTGTACGGCTGGTTGGTGTCATCGGAGGTGGTGGTGACACCGTCCTTCCATTCGACACGGTCGGTCGACGCGTTGGTGCCGCGCGTCCAGCTCATGAACAGATTCTCACTGTTAGTCGCGCCGAAGTCGAAGATGCGACCCCAGTTCTGCACACTTCGCTGCGTGGCCCACAGCTCGATGCTGATCGGCACATTCGCGTCCGGCAGGAGATTGTTGCCAAGGCGGATGTAGTCGGAAGCGTTTCGTGATCCGCCGGCGACGGTGGCGTCGTTGGCTGACAGGGTGACGCTGTTGGCGCCGACTTCGACAAGCGTGGCATTGCTGCCACCCGCCGAATCGATTAGCGAGCCATTGAAGCTCCAACGATGCGTCACCGCCATGGGGGGAGAGCTGAGCCGCAGGATTCCATCGGCGATTGTGGTTGAGCCGCGGTAGGTGTTGGCGGCGGTGAGCGTGAGCACGCCGGGGCCGATCTTGGTCAAACCGCCGGTTGCAGAGGCGCCGATCAGGGGCTGGCTCAGGGTGACGTTGTGTCCGTTGGTATCGATAGCCGCGCCGCCGACCTGTATGTCCGCCGTACCCAGGCCGAATACTAAGGAACCGCTGGAGTTGTTTGCCTTGAGTATGCCGCCGTTGAAATGCAGGGCGGTGGCGAAGTCCCCATGGACCGCCGGCGCGCTGAGCACCCCCTCCTCGAGACACACCTCGCCCTTTTCCACCCGAACGACATCGGAGGCGTTGACTGTGCCACCGCTGATCCGCAGCGTCCCACCGGCATTGCTTATGGTGCCGACCCGGCCGACCCGAATCTCGCCGCTGACACTGAGCACGGCGCTGCCGGAGACAACCAGTGTACCAGCGCTGGTCTGGCCGATGTGGAGCTTGGAGACCGTGCTGGCGGAAGAGCTCAGATCGGCCGTGTACCCGCTCTGAATCACCGCAGTCTGCGAAGCGTTGGGCACGGCGCCGCCGAGCCAATTGCCGCCTTCCTGGTAGTCCAATGTGCCGGCGTGGCCGTCGAACTCGATCTCGCTGGTGGCATTGGGCGCGCCGACAATCAGCTTCTGAGCCATCATCCGCGGCACCTTGATCACCGTTCCGTGCTTGCCCCGCGTCGGGAAGATCAAGTCATTGACGCGCTCGGCCCAGGTCTGCATGTTGTCGTTGGACGTCAGCAGGCCCATCCGGTTCTCGCCGTAGCGGTCGCCGTAGAGAAACCAGGCGTCGCCGATCTTGATTCCGGTCGGGCCTTCGAAGGCGTAGTCCCCGGAGATCCGTGGCGGATTCACCGTGTTGTACGGGCCGGTCGCGTCGGGGCCACCTTGTGCCTTGAACACGTACAGACCAGTCTCGTTCTTGACGAAGCCGACGTGATTGGCGCTGTCTTTGACAATTATCATGTCAATGACCGTGTAGCCCGGATCATAGAGCAGCGCAGTCGGCGTGAAGGTCTCGAAGTCGGTCGTCATCGTATAGTAAATGTGATTGGGCGCACCCGAGACGTTTTCTCTCGACGACCAGTAGATCATGTACCGGCTGGTGGTCATGTCAAAGAAGAGTTCCGGCGCCCAGGCGTTACGCGTGTTGGCATACCCCGCCATCACATCGATGCATTTCTTGTTGGTCCAGGTGAGCAGGTCGTCGGACTCACCGTAGCAAATTTGCGTGGTGACGTCCCAGGGCAGGGTCGTGTGGACCAGGCGGAACTTGCCGTCGGGGCCGAGGTTGATGCAGGGATCGCGCGTGGTGGTGCCCATCATCGGGCCGGTGACAGCGATGTCACCGTTGACCGCGTGGTAGTTGTAGCCGTCGAGCGAATACGCCAGATGCATCCCGTCAGTACCGTCGGGATCGCGGAAGTAAGAGAAGATGTAGACATCCTCCGCGCCCGGCGCCGGCGCGGGCGGCAGGATCGCGCAAACCACCACCGCTACGGCGATAGCGCGGCGAATGTACTGGCGATGGCTCCTGCACCCCATCGATGAACCCACTGCCCACCTCCTAGGTAGAAACCGTCATCACAATTGCACAGCTCAATTCAGAGCGGCGCCGCCCGGTTGCCGGCTCCGGGGCAACGGCAACGCCCAGACCCGCAGCCGCCAGCGCCTGCTGGAACGTCATGCCCGCCGGCGCACCCCGACCTGCGCCGGCCTGAATCACCTCCCGAACCTCCTTGGACAGTATGGTTCTCCGCTCCGACGGAGCCGATGAACGCCAGCTCAATTCGCTACCCCCGCGCAATCCGGATCGACCGGGTTGTCCAAGCCGCTGTAGCATCGCTGGAAGACACCGAAATCGGACTGGTCGACGTCGGCATCCCCGTCAAAGTCGGCGCGCCGGCAAGAGCGATCTGGGGGACCAACGGCCGGGCCGGTCAGGCAGGCCAGCAGAGCCCTGAGGTCAGCCCCGTCAACGTCACGGTCAAAATCGAAATCCCCCGTAATGAATGGGTACTCGTGGGCCGCCAGGGCGTCGATCAGACCGTAACCACGGGCAGAATCAGGATCGTGCCTCCCGTGGGCGACATAATAATCAGCCGTATGAAACAAGGCGGCACGAAGCTGGTCTATGCTCCAATCAGGATGAGCCTGTACCAGGCAGACCACAACCCCTGCAACCAGCGGCGTGGCATAGGAGGTCCCGCTGCCAGGGCCGTAGCCGCTCGGGCTGTAGGTGCTGGCCAACCACGTGCTCACGCCCCGGGCTACCACCTCCGGCTTGACCCGACCGTCGGCTGTCGGGCCGCGAGAGCTGAAACCGGCGATCAGACCCTGGCCATCCACCGCCCCGACCGTAATCACCTGAAAGGCATCGGCCGGGGCAATCAGACTCGGACCCAGCGGACCGAAGTTGCCCGCAGCAGTGCAGCAAAAGACACCGTTGGACGTCGCGGTATTCACGCCCACGGTGGTCACCGCCGTCAGGCCGTCCAACTGAGCCTGAGTGTACCAGTCAATGTAACCAAGGGACGACGTCACCACATCTGCACCGTGGCTCTCGGCGAATTCCAGGCCGGCCACAAAGTAGTCCTCCTCGATGGGTGTTTCCTGCGAGTTGTCCTCGGTTTTACAGAGGATCAGGCTGGCACCGAATCCCGCGCCGTACAGCCGCCCATCCGCGCGGCCGGCGGCCACACTCAGCGTGGCCGTACCGTGGCCATGATTACCGGGAGGATCATCCGCATCGTCTTGGGTGTCGCTGTCGTTCTCGACAAAGTCCCACTCCGCGAGGATGCGTTCGGGGTGGACCGTTTCGTGAGCCTTGTAGAAACCGGTGTCCAGCAGGGCCAGGACGACACCGCTGCCGGTATACCCCAGATCGTGCAGGGCAAGCACATTGAGCTGAGCCAATTGGTCCCGTGAAGGTCCGTATTCGAGGCCGGTTTCGTCAAGAGCACTCACGAAGCCACACGGCTTGACCGTGAACGCCGTGTCGTCTACGCCCTCCGGCATCACCCGCCTGCCGCGGCCCACCGGCTGGATACTCTTCACGAAAGGCAGGCTAGCGATCGCCTTGATCTGTACTGCGGTAGCCCGTACGCTGATCGCGTTGAGCCACCTGCTGGAGCACACCATCCGAGCACCGGTTGCCGTGACGGCCGCCACGTGCTCCGCCGAGAGCGGAAGATCGCATTCGTCAATCAGGCCAGGAGCCGTCCTCCGCTGGAGCCGGCGAGCCAGTGCCCGTGGATCGTATTCCGCCCGGACCTTGTCCATCTTCCGCAGCCGGGCGCCCGGTGAACTCTCGCCCTTGTCCGAGAACATCACCCAGACCTTGATCGGGCCGCCTTGCCGGGCAAGCAGGCGCCACACATCGGCGCACACCGCGTCCCTCGCCGCCTGCTCCCCCGCGGCAGAGCAGTAAGGAGCGACTACCGCGCCCACCAACAACATAGTCCAGCCGATCCGCGACCGCATTCCCCCTCCACAAAAGGGGCTCCTCCGCATCGAAGCGCCATATCCCTCCTGACTGCCCAAGCCCTGTATCAACGGGCCTCCAAGGCTCTATTCTAACGCCACCGCCCCGTCATCCCAAGACAAATCGCCAGTCCAGGACTCCCCAAGCAGCCTTCTCTGGTTACGCTGCCGGGCGATCTGACCGGCGATCGATGGTATATAATGGCCGCCCGAGGCCGTCCGACGGAGCGATCCAGGGCGAATAAACCTGTACCCGCTGCGAGACATCCCTCGTTTCGAGAGCTTGCCCCGGCACGAAAGGAGTCGGAATGAGATGGCAGGAATGACCTCCCATGAACGGTTCACCCGCATGTTTCAGCATCGCGAGGCCGACCGCGTGGCCATGTGGGACTTCCCGTGGCCGGGGACACTCAAACGATGGCGCAACGAAGGAATGCCGACCGACGCCAGCTATGAGGACTACTTCGACGTTGACAAGGTGTCGCGGGTCGTGGTCGATAATTCGCCGAGATACCCAGAACGCACCGTCGAAGAAAACGACGAGTTCAGAGTCATCACCACGAGTTGGGGCGGAACGCAGCGGGATTTCAAGGATCAGGATTCCACGCCGGATTTCATCGGCTACACCATTGCCGATTGGGGCACGTGGACGGCGTCAAAAGCGCGCATGACTCCCACGCCGGACCGCATTCCGTGGGACCACCTCAAGACCAATTACGGGAAGTGGAGAAAGGAAGGCCACTGGATCCTGGGGGACCTGTGGTTCAGTTTCAACCAGCTGACTTCCTACGTGGTCGGCATGGAGAGGTTCCTCATGTATCTGATCGAGGAGCCCGAGCTGTGCAAAGACATGCTCCTCTACTCGCTGGACGTGAACCTGAAGCTCCTGGAAATGGCATGGGACGCAGGTTACACGTTTGACATGCTGAATATCCGGGACGACATGGGCTACAAGCATGCCCAGTTCTTTTCGCTGAAGACCTATAGGGAGATCATCAAGCCTTCGCACCAGAGAGCGGTCGATTGGGCCCGCAATCGGGGCATCAAGACGCGGCTCCACTCCTGCGGCTACATCATGCCGCTGCTTCCCGAGATCGTGGAAGTAGGATTTGACGCCCTTCACCCGATGGAGGTGAAGGCTGGGATGAACCCGCAGGAAGTCAAATCACGATACGGCGATCGCCTCGTTCTCCACGGCGGTTTCAACGCCGTGCTCTGGAAAGACCGTGATGCCATCACCGCGGAAATGGAACGGTTGCTGCCCATTCTGAAGCAGTCAAGCGGATATGTTTTCGCGGCGGACCATTCGATACCCAATGACGTGAGTCTTGAGAACATGAGGACAATCATCGCGTTGGCCAAGAAGCTGGGGAGCTTCTGAAGGACAGCCGGAGACCGATCGCTCCCCCGGACACGGCCGGATGTGAAGATCCCCGGTTGGCGGGCATTCGCCTCAATCGGCTGGTGTTCTTCTGTCGGTCTTGCGGACACCTCTATCCCGAGAATGGTCTTTGACCTCTGAATTCACGCCCGCGCAGGAGTTCCGGGAAGCCGTCAACGCATCCACGGGGAACACCCTACCTCAGCAGGATGACCCCATGCGAATCGGTTCCACCGTCGCTTCGGATGCGGGCACGAAGCCTGTAGATCGAACCGGGTTTCACGGCGCCGACCCGCAGCTGGTAGTCATTTGCCGCGTGGGCCGCCCCCGTGCGCCCCTGGTGCTCGTCACGGCTGATTTCGTGTCCATCCTCGAGTAGGACCACCGACTGGATATCGAGAGCATGTGCTCCTCGCTGGTAGAGCATCTGCACACCTAGCGGTCCTGTTTTCCTGACCGCGGTGGTGATGTCCCAATCGAGGTCCTTCCAGGTCTCCGACATGTCCTGAGGGTTCCATGCTCCAAGCTGCACCGGGGCTTTGAAGTAAGGGATGCCCAATGCATCAAGCCGCGGAAGGAAGGCTTCTGCCCTGCGGGCAAACTCCGCACCGTCGCGTTTCTCCTGCGGCGTCCAGCCCACTTCGGCCAGTGCCAGGATGCGGGGAAAGGTCTTCGCGAAGACACGATCGTCCGTGACCAGTTCCGTCCACAGCTGGGCCTGACTGCCGAGCACGAGCTTGGCCTGCTGAGGGGCGAGGCCTCGCACCGGGTCGAGTTCATAGACCCTGCCCATATCGAGTGAGGCACCGGCGAACATCGTGTCTCCCGGCCCCTGTCCGTAATCGAAGTAGGTGCAGTCGTGCCGGGACTGGATGACGCGGAAACCCCGGGCGACAGCTTCTTCGAGTTCGCCGGCGTGCCAGCAGTGAACGATCTGTCCTTCCGGAATACCGAGAGACAGCCGATCAGCCCAGGCCACACTGGTGCGGCCGTGTTCGCGCACGAATCGGTTCATCCTCTTCATGAACCACTTCTGCAGCAGGCGCGGGTCAGTGATGCCCAGTCCGGCCATCCGGGCCTGACAACGTGAGCAGGCCTTCCAGTGTCTGTCCTCCGCCTCATCACCTCCGAGATGAATGTAGGGGCTGTGGGGGAAAAGGGCCATAGTCTCGACCAGAATGTCCTGCAATTGCCCGATGGCCTTGTCGGACCCAAGGCAGATTTCCCGGCTTGCGCCCGGCGGCAAAGGCTTGCCGTCCGCGCCGAGGCAAGAGCCCTCGCTCAGCACGGACGCCACCTGCATCGCGTGGCTCGGCATCTCGATCTCCGGCACGATCGTGATGTGGAGGCGTTTGGCTCGCTCCACGATTTCACCGACATCCTCCGCCGAGTAGTAACCCATAGCCTGCGTATAAGTGTCGCCCCGGATGCCTGCCGGCTGGACCAGTCGCGGGTACTTCGCGATGGCGAGTCGCCAGGCGTTATCGTCGACCAGATGCCAGTGGAAGACGTTGATCTTGAACATTGCCAAGGCATCGAGCAGGTGCAGAACGGTTGCCTTGCTGACGAAGTGACGGGAACTGTCCAACATGAATCCCCGCCAACCGAAGCGCGGCGTGTCCTCGATACGCACGCAGGCCAGCGGATATTCCGTCCGGCCTTCAGCCGGCCGAAGCGGCAGCAACTGGCGGAGCGACTGCATGCCGTAGAAGAGGCCGGCACTCTTGGCCGCCGTGATGAACGCTCCTTTCGGCGCAATCTCCAGCGTGTAGCCCTCTTCGCCGAGATCGCCACGGGCGGCATCGAGGGACAGGGTGATGGCGCCGTCGAGCGGAGCCGGACTCGATCGGGTGAGAACGCGTACGTTGACTCCAGTCGAACGCGCAATCGCGTCGGCAAGAAACCGGGCCGTATCCGTCTCTGATTCGATGACCCGGATCACCGTCTCCGACCCCAGCAGAAAAGTGCCGTCGGACAGAGTCGCCCGATCAGGAAGAGGGATCAGGACCAGGGGTGGCGCTTGCGCTGCCGGCAGAGAAGGACCGGTCATCAGCAGAGCCGCCAGTGCGACGATCAGATAGACATATCGCGAGCCCAAGTTCACTTCACTCTCCCGTGTCCAGGATCTTCCCGCCGACCTTGTCCATCCACGCTGCCAGACCGTGCACGAACTCTGTAACGCACCTTCGGCCAGCTTCACTCCTCCCACGGCGATTCCTTTGCCCCAGCGGAAGCGATCCTCACCCGCCTACACTGTTCCCTTTGCCGACCGAGATGAGGTCGGCTCCGGCTGAGGAGGCATGCCCCAGGGTGCCCAACTCGCTCTTGAGCGCAGATCTCCGGGCAGCGGTGTGGGACGTTGAAGTCGGTCCGGTTACCACTGTTCCCCCACTCCGTATTGTTGCGGGGCCGCGCGGTATGCCTCCAGCGCAGCGGGCATCTCCTTCTCAAACTGCCCGACGCGCCGTTCTTCGCGGGGATGCGTGGATAGAAACTCCAGTCCTTTGGATTTCCGGCTCGCTTCCATCCGCCGCCAGAGCCCAATAGCCTCGCGCGGGTCGTAGCCGGCCCTGGCCGCGTAGATCAGGCCAATCTGGTCCGCCTCAGATTCATGAGCCCGGCTGTAAGGAAGCAGAGCCCCCACCTGAGCACCCACGCCAAAAGCCTGAAGAGCACCGCTCCGCAATGCTGGGGAGGCCTTGGCCAGTCCCTGGGCAAGGAGTTCCTGTATGATCTCTACGCTCATCTGCTGGCTGATGCGCTCCCCGCCGTGCCGGGCGACGGCGTGAGCCACCTCATGGCCGACAACCACGGCCATGCCGGCCTCGTTCTTCATGATGGGCAGGATGCCGGTGTACACCATGATCTTACCGCCGGGCAAGCAGAAGGCATTCACCTGATCAGATTCGATCAGGGCGAACTCCCAGCGGAAGTCCGGACGGTCGGCCACCCCCGCAATCCGCCTGCCAACACGCTCAACCACGGCCGTCATTCGGGCATCCGTGCTCCGCTTGGCCTTCGACAGGACCTCCTGGTAAGCCTGGGCCCCGAGCGTCTGCTCTTGGTCGGAGGTGACCAGCATCAGCTGCCTACGGCCGGTTTCCTTGACCGTCGAGCAGCCCAGCGAGGTCAGCACCAAACAGCACGAGACGAGAAGGGGCCATGAGAGCTGCCGAAGAAGCATCGGTACGCCTCCTTGAACGCAGCGATCTCTCGCGTGCAGGGGAGACGGGCACGTCACCCGGCCCGCACCGCTCTCGATCGGTACGCGTTCATCGTATCATATCATAGCCCCGCCGCTATACCGACCAGGAGCGGGAGGACACCCGTCGACGCCGAACTGGAGTCGTTGACCACAGCGATGCAGACCGTAGCGTCCCGTCTCTACGTGCCCGATTCGCCCCAGCGCTGGCACCGACCGCGGGGCCCGTCCACCGAGCCTTGGGATACCCCTGGTCCTGGTCTGTCTCTCCGTGCTTGCCGGGGCCCGAGCCCGAACAAGGGAGTTCGAGGGCGGAGCCCCCGAGGAATCCGGACCCCAGGGGGCCTCCCGCGCCGGTGGTCGACTGCCGCCTTCGCCCGCCAGCGTGCTGTCATGGTGGACTCAGCTCGAGCACGAGGGATTGGATCTCGCCGGTGAATGGATTCGGGGCCTGATAGGGTCCGACAGCCCCGGCCGTATCACAGCCGACATCCAGGCCATCCACGGGCATGGCGGAAACGGGACCACCCGCCGCGGCTTTGGCAGCCGGTTGGCCGTCGATCGAAAGCGTCAGCGTGCCCTGAATGTCGAGACAGGCAGTGGCGGTGTGCACGCCGGCGATGGCCGCGAGTGCGGTCGCCGAACCGACCTCTTCGCCGGTCCGAACCAGGAAGGTCAGCTTGCCATCGGCCATGAACAGCGTATAACCTCGCGCGCTTCCGCCTTGGGCAATCAGAACGCCGTTCTCGGTTCCCTTGGTGTCGAACTTCGCGGTGATCGTGAAGGTACGCCCAGCGATGGCGGGTGCTTTACCACGATCGAGATGGTCGCCAGCCTTGAGTACAAATCGCCGCTGCTTGCTGAGCCCCTGAGCTGCCCTCGTCGTGCTCTTGCCTCGCCACGCCCCCAATGGAAGCACATTCGCGCGCTGCGCCCAGACATCCCATGCGGCCGACATGGTCGTTACCCGCTCGGTCTGTGCATCGGCAAGGTCGTGGAGTTCGCTGCGGTCGGTCTCAATGTCATAGAGTTCCCAGTCCTGGTTCTCCTTGGCCACGAGCTTCCAGCGGCCGTCACGGATGGCACGGTTGCCTTCATGCTCCCACACCAGAGGCTTGGCCCGGGCCAGGCTCCTGCCTTCGAAAGCAGGACGCAGGCTTGTCCCTTCCGTCGGCTTGATCTCATGCCCGCGAAGCTCCTGAGGATATGCCGCGCCGGCCGCATCCACGCACGTCGCCATGATGTCCACGAGCTGGCCAGGCTGCGATTCGAGCTTCCCGCAACGCTCGGCGGGGATACCGGCAGGCCAGTGAGCGATCAGGGGAGTACTGATCCCGCCTTCATGCACCCAGTGCTTGTACTCGCGGAAGGGAGTGTTGCTGACGTTGGCCCAGGCTCGCCCATACCCGATGTACGTGTCCGGAGGGCCGGGCATGACTCCAGGACCCGTGCGCACCCACCGCCCATCACGCGTCTGCATCGGCGGCCAGATCGCAGGCTGGAGCTGGTCCCGCTTCAGGGGAGCCAGGTCGGCTGGGGGCGGACCGTTGGGAGACCGGCCCATGCCCTCGGCGCAGCCACCGTTGTCCTGCAGGAAGAGAATGAGCGTGTGGTCGAGGCAGCCGTCTTTCTTCAGCTGGGCCACGACGCGCCCGATGCCCTGGTCCATGCAGTCAACCATGGCCGCATACACCTCCATGCAACGGGCCTCCCAGGCCTTGTCTTTGACATCTCGCCAGGCGGCGGCACCGGCCGAAAGCTCGGCCGTCGCAGGGATGATGCCCAGCTTCCTCATGCCCGCGAACCTCGCCACCCGAACGGCCTCGTAGCCCTGGTCGTAGCGGCCCTTGTACTTCGCGACGTCCTTCTCCATCGCGTGCATCGGCCAGTGGGCTGCGGTGTAGGCCAGATAGAGAAAAAAAGGCTTCTCCGGCGACTCTTGGGTATGCAGCTGGAGATAGCGCACCGCATTGTCGCTGATGGCGTCGGTGTAGTAGAACTGGGCCGGTCGGTACTCGGAGTCATTCTCGGGAGTGATGAAGGTGTTCTGCCGGCACAGGGTCGTAGGGTCGTAGAAACTCCCGGCACCGGTGATCGTTCCGTAGAACTTGTCGAACCCGCGCTGCACGGGCCAGCAGGAGAGGTCCGCTCCGGGACCGGCATGCCGAGTGACGTGCCACTTGCCGCACATGTACGTGCGATAGCCCGCCGGTCGCAGCACCTCTGCGATCGTCACACAACGATCGTTCAGCCCACCGCGATAGCCGTCATATCCGTTGTCGCTGGTCATGTGCCCGACGCCGGCCTGATGAGGATGCAGGCCGGTGAGAAGCGAGGCTCGCGTGGGGCAGCAGCGCGCGGTGTTGTAGAACTGCGTGAACCGGATGCCGCCGGACGCAAGCGCATCGAGATGAGGCGTCTGGATTTCACCACCATAGCAGCCGAGGTCGGAGAAACCCATGTCATCACTGAGAATGACGATGATGTTAGGCCTGTCCGCGGCGAAAGAGGGACCGCACAGACCACTGAGGACGGCCACAAGCCATGCGAGAAAATGCTTCATGGTTTCACCCACATACGGCGTCGAAGGTCGCGGTTGCAGCCGTCGGAGGATCCAATCCTCTTCGCCTGCTCCGCCTGAGCCAGCTCATCGACCGGGCCGTTCTTCTACAAGCGAACGCCGATCATATTGTAGCGGATGTCGACTCCCCTGCGACAGTCCGTCCATGGTCCGCGGTTCGATCAGCGCATGCACCCCTGCCCACCCAGCCCGGCAATTCGGTCCGGGCTGAGCATCTCCAGACGGCAAGGCCGGAAGTACGGCTGCCCCGTCCACGGATGAAGGCCTAAGGCTATGCAACTCGCAGCACCCGTTTACCACGAGAACCCAAAAACCTAGGAAGCTCTTGAACGCTGTTCCCAGCCAAGCCTCCGCCGCCTCGAGCCAGGGAGTCCGCGTGCGAATGCGGCTTTCGTCAGACCTTGGCGTGGGCCCTGATTCGTCTATAATGCGCCGCGCCATCGGACAGTCGTCGGTGGCGAGAGCCTGCACGGCACCGCTGCCCCCGGTCAGCGTGTGCGACGAGACGGTCAAATCAAGGAGATCGCATGAGTAGCCCGATCAGCATAATGCCCTGCCTCGACATGCAGAACGGCCGCGTCGTCAAGGGCGTTCATTTCGTCGAAATCAAGGATGCAGGCGATCCGGTCGAATGCGCCTTGGCGTACTGCAAGGAAGGGGCCGATGAGCTGGCCCTGCTGGATATCACTGCCACCGTCGAGGAACGCGACACGATGCTTGACGTTGTTCGGCGCGTGGCCAACGCAGCCACCGTGCCGTTCACCGTTGGCGGGGGCATTCGCGATGTCGCCTCCGCCGCGGCGGTTCTGAAGGCCGGAGCCGACAAGGTCTCGGTCAGCACCGCCGCCTTCCGGAAGCCGTCGATCGTCAGGGAGATGATCAAGGAGTTTGGCCCCGACCGAATCACCGTGGCCATCGACGTGGACCGCAACGAGGCTATGCCCTCCGGCTATGAGGTGTACATCGACGGCGGCCGCACCGCCACCGGGGCGGATTCGGTTGAATGGGCCCGGACTGTCGACAGCTTCGGCGTCAGGGTGATCCTGCCCACCAGCAAGGCCGGGGATGGCGCCAAGACAGGCTATGATC
>JAGNEZ010000105.1 GCA_018003015.1 Phycisphaerae bacterium
ATCGGGCAGGTACTCTCCGGGGCCTTCCATGGCGGTCCTCCTGTGAAAACACCCTGTTCTCACAGAAATCGTCGGCAATCCGGCCCGCGGAGCAAGAGGAAAACCCGGCGTTTATGCTACAGAGTCTGATTATTGCGCTGAACCTTTTTGACATCGTCCTCGGCAAGGAGGCGATGTGCGCCGAGTTTCTGCGTCGTGGGTATCCGACCCTGAACCGGCACCATGCCCGTGTCTTGTTCTATGGCAGGACGCGAGCGACGTTCCCGGGGACCGCCGCCGACCCAAGACTCGTCGCCGCATCATACGAAAAGGCTGGTAGGATGGGGGGTGGGTCTGGGCCGGTCTGCGACAGTTGTCAGGCTCGTTGTCGGGCGGGTCGCGCCGGCACACCCCATGCAGATCGGACGACGGCCTAAACCGCCGAAAGCCCGCGTATTTCAACCGCCGCCGACATGAGGAGTATACCGCGACATGCCATCTGGGACATGCCCGATAGACCGTAGGGCCTGCCCGGGCTGCAGATGATCCCGCGTTCAACCCGACACCGGCAGGGGGATGAGTTCAGGGGTGCATCGCAAGCTTTACCATGAGCTGCAAGAACGGCGCTCGGGTCGGCGGAGGCAAGGCGGGCTTACCGGAAAAGGAGTTTAATGTGCGCTGGCCCTGGACCAGTCACCGAGGCGATCCTGCAGCGCGGCCACAACGGGCTTGGCATTCTCCGCCGCCGCGAGAGCAGCCCGCCGCTCGGCAAAGCAGGTACGCAACCGGTGGATGATGCGGCCGGCGGGTGGACGTGCTGCGGAACTGGCCGGCGAGAGGTAAATCGACCCGTGGGCGAGGAAAGTCCGAAGGCCAGCCGGGAGGCTTTATTTCATAGACCCCGACGTCCTGTCCCGCTGTTTGCATTCGGTTCGCCTAAACAGGCGCCTGTCCCGTGCCTGTCAGTTGGCAGGTTTGGCGACAGGGTTGGTAGACGGCTGCGACTCAGCGGCGGCCTGTTCCGACTTTTCCCATTGGAAGGGTTGCCAGTCCAGGTCCTTGCTGGACCCCATCTCGAAAAACCAGATGCTGGTGGAGTCCTGGGCCACGGGGAAGCCCGGCCCGCGGAAATCCACTGCGAACCGCTTTCCATCGGGAGACCAGGCTGGGGCTCCATACGGGCCGTGAGCAACCGGTGCGACGCGGCTATTTCGGAGATCCAGCAGCCACAAGCCGGAGCGTCCGAAGCCGTCGCCGACGGCGAGATAATCATCGTGAGGCGACCAGGCCGGAATCGCAAAGATCTCATCCGGGAATGTCCACTTGCTCAGGAGGTTGCCCGATTCGAGATCGAGTATGGCGACGACGCTCGTATGCAGCTGATTGATAGCTAGGCGCGGCGAGGAGCGGGACAGGTCGGGCATGGCCCAGGACCCGCCGAGCGAGAGAACCTCACGTTCTGCGGCATCCTCGCCGTCCACTTTGGCAGCGTAAAGCGTGTCTTGACGGACAAAGAAGACCTCGCTGCCGTCGCGCGACCAACTGGGCCAGTCGCCGGGAGCAATCTGACGATCGACTTTGCCGCTTGGATCCACAATTCTGATGATCGGCGGGCCGGCGTTAAAGGGTTCCTGGTGAACGTAGGCGATCCAGTCGCCCCTGGGCGACCAGGAGGGGTCCTTGCCGTTGCGCGTAATGGGGGTCAGCTTTCCCGTCGGAATATCGAGGACCGCGATTCCGCTGCCCACGGGCAGGCCCACGATCATGCGGTCAGGATTGGGCGACCACGACGGCTTCCAGGCTCCACCGAGCAAGTGCCGAAGAGGATTGGCCTTTGGGGCCGTCTCCGGATTTTGCCCGGAGGCAGGCTTGGCGAACTCGCTGATGTCCCACAGGCCATCGAGTTTCCTGGCCAGAGACTTGGTCCTCTCGTCCTCTGACCCGAACAGGCTCGCGGCTTCTTCCCACGCGGCTTCCAGGTCCGCTTCTGCATGTTCGTAGTCGCCGAGTATGACCCTGACATCAACTCGATCGTTCAGGAATTCGATCCATCGAGCGCGGCCGTCCGGTTCATCCTTGCGACAGAATGCAGCGGCCCCATCGATCAGCAGCGTCTGGAGGTCCCTTCCACCCTCCTGGCCAAGTCCTTCGTAGCGAACAGCCGCCAGCACCCTCGCGGCAAGTTCCTTTCCGAGCGGCTGCAGGTCGGCCAGCTTCTGGAGGCTGGAACGGATGACTTCGCGAGCGCCCACCTCATCAGCGAGTCGAAGATGTTTCTGAGCTTCGCGGCAGGTATCGCGCAGGTACTGCCGAATGAACTCCTCATCGACCGGCCGGCCCGCAAACACGGCCAAAGCCTGCGTCCGATTGCCTGTCCCGAGGTACGGGATGCACTCCAGGCAAAGCCGGTGATCTGGACCGAGCAACTCTCTGCGGATGCGGAAAGCCTCGGTGATGAACTTGCGGTGTTCATCAGAGAAAGGATCGCAGAGGCCCAGCTCAAAGAGCGTGTCGGCATACTCAAGACTCGATCGGTCACGCCGCTCCCGGAATGCGAGGACCTTGCGGAGATGCAATTCGGCCTCGTCGGCGAGGCCCAGGTGGCGGTAGGTAACTCCGATCACGTGCCGTAGGGCGGCCTGCGTTTGCGGGGCACTGAATTGGGTTGTGTCGAGGCGTCGGGTCGCCTGTTCGAGAACATCGCGCACGCGCAGGTCCGCGCCCTTTCGCTTGCGCGGGTCGGCCGAAGCCAGCATGTTCTGGAGAAAGGACTGTACTTCCACGAGTTTCTCGTTCTCAGCCGAGGCAACCGCCCAGGCGCGGTCGGCCCTCGCGTAAAGACTCCAGGCCACCAGCGAGGAGCCGGCCAGCAGCAGGACGAAACCCGCGGCGACGACCGCCGGGATGTAGTAGCGCCTCAAGTGTTTCTTAAGCACATACCAGCCGCTGTCCCGCTTGGCCTCGATAGGATCGCCGGCCAGGTAATGCCCGATGTCGCGGGCGAGTTCGCCGGCCGTCTGGTAGCGTCGGTCTCGGTCCTTGCTCAGGCACTTGAGCACGATGGTCTCGACCTCGTCGTCGATCTCGCGCCGGACAGCGCGAGGGCGGACTGGCTCGCCGGTCATGATCCGGTCGAGCACGGCGCGCATGTTGCCGACCACGTCGTAGGGGAACTTGCCCGTCAGCATCTGGTACAGGATCACGCCCAGCGAGTAGACGTCGGTGCGGGTATCGATCCTGCCGGGGATCCCTTCAGCCTGCTCAGGCGAGGACCACGGCAGGCTGCCCATGAACTGCCCGGTCGCCGTCATCAGCGAGACCTCGTCCCCGATCGCCACTTTGGCCAGGCCGAAGTCCAGGATGTGCGGCTCGCCCTCCGCATCGATCTGGATGTTGCCCGGCTTCAAGTCCCGGTGAATAATGCCGCGCAGGTGAGCGGCGTTGACCGCCCCGCAGATCTTGGCGAACAGCCTGAGCGTTTCCTGGACCGACCGTTGCTTGGCGGCCATCCAGAGATCCAGCGGCTGGCCGGTGATGTAGTCCATGACGAAGAAGAAAGTACCGCTCACGCTGCCGCTGTCGTGGATGGCGACGATGTTGGGGTGGTTGAGCTGGCCGAGGACCTCCACCTCGCGCTCGAAGCGGGCCCTGTCCTTGTGGCTGGCGAAAGGCCCTTCCTTCATGACCTTGATGGCCACCTTGCGCTTGGTGGCTTTCTGGACGGCCTGGTAGACCACGCCTTGGCCGCCGCGGTGGATCTCCCGCGTGATCTCATAGCCGGCGATGTGCTCTGCGAAGGCATACGGTGGGCTCGCGTCGCTAGAGCCCGGCGAAAGTTCTGCCGGCGGACACACCTCCTGCTCGAACGCGGCGTCGATCAGCCGCCGCTCGGACGATGCTCCCGCTGGCGGCTCGTTGAGTGGTTCATTGGACACGGTTGCACCCGGCGCGCATGGGCCCTGCGTGTAGTGTCCGCAGTTTCTCATGTACTGAGCATGTCGATTGTGCGGTCCTCAATTCATGTCGTGCCGAATCACCGCCATGCCGCGATGGTCCCGACACCGAACTGGTCTCAGGCGCTGTGCCCGTGGCCGGCCGCGGTGCCGGCGGCATGGCGGCCGGTCGTGTACTCGGCTGCGTAGTCGATCGGGCATTGATCTCGGCCGAGGAGGACCTGAGTACGAGGTTGAGCGCCTGGTGGCGGAGGACCTCGTCCATCGATTTGTCTTCCTGGATTGCGGCTGCGACCTTGGCCCAGTCGCCGAGGCGATCGTGCAGTCCGGTCACAATGGGCTTGGCTTTCTCCGCCGCCGCGAGTGCGGCCTGCCGCTCGGCGTAACGCTGAGCATACGGAACGCTGTCCCAGATCCTCACCGTTGGATCATGGCTTGTTGTCGTGACGATCTGCTTTCCGTCCGGACTGAAGTCAACGGACCCTATTCTCCCGGCAGGCCCCCGGAGGGTGATCAACTCGGCTCCCGTGACCGTATCCCACACCCTGAGCCGGTTGTCTTCGCACCGTGCAGCGATTCGCTTACCGTCGGGGCTAACGACAATCCTCCAACTCCATTCTGTGTGGGAATAGCCTTGCCGTTGGGCAAGCTCGGCGCCAGTCACTGCATCCCATATCCTGGCGGTGTCATCGGTAGCCGCCGTGATAATGCGCGTTTGGTCACGGCTGAAAGCGACGACTTTGACGCGATCCGTATGGCCCCGGAGCACGCGTAGTTCGGTACCAGTGGCCGCATCCCACAGTCTGGCCGTGCTGTCGTTTTCCCCTGCTCCGGTGATAATCCGCTTGCCGTCTGGGCTGAAAGCAACGCAGTGTACATCGTCCTTATGGCCTCGGAGCGTGACCAGCTCGGTACCCGATTCTGTGTCGTACAATGTCGCGATGTTCCCGCTCGCCGTGATGATCCGCTTGCCGTCCGGGCTGAAGTCGAGATCAGATATGGAGGTGTCGTTGTCGCGATTCCCCCAGGCGGCCACCTTGGCCCCGGTAGTGGCGTCCCACAGTTTGACCGCATAGTCCCATGCGTATCCCCATGTGACGATCCGCTTACCATCTGGGCTGAAGGCAACGTAAGGCGATCCGTTGATGTGTCCGCCAAGAACGGCGGCCTCCGCTCCGGTGGCCGTATTCCAGATTCTCGCAGTGCCGTCACTCGACGCCGATGCAACGCGCTTGCCGTCGGGGCTGAAGTCAATGCTCGTGACTTCGTCTGTATGGCCGCGAAGCACGGCCAATTCGGAACGGCTGGGCATATCCCAGATTCTGACGCTGTCATCGTCGGCACTCGTGGCGACGCGTTTGCCGTCGGGACTGAGAGCAACGCACGGACATGCTTCGATGTCTCCGCGGAGCGCGGTCAGATCGGCCTCGGGGTTGACATCCCAAAGCTTGGCCGTTCCATCATCCCAAGACCCGGTCACGATTCGCTTGCCGTCGGCGCGAATACCCAGGCAGGCAACATCGCCCGCGTGGCCGTGGAGCACTGCCACCTCTTTTCCTGTGGCAGCGTCCCAGATCCTGAGCGGTGATTTGTCTGAACCCGAGACGATTCGCTTTCCATCGGGGCTGAAGCGAACACCATGGATTACATCGCTGGAACTGCAGAACGTAGCCAATTCCGCTCCGTTCGGCGCGGCCCACAACTTGGCCACGCCGTCTTCGGACATCGTGAGCGCCTGTTTGCCATCCGGACTGAACGAGACGTAGACTTCACCAGTATGACCTCGGAGCGTGGTCAGTTCCCTGCCCGTGGCCGCATCCCACAACTTGGCGGTTCCATCTTCGGATCCGGTGAGGATTCTCTTCCCATCTGGGCCAAAAGATGCATCAGTGATCTCCGCGGTGTGACCCTGAAGCTTGATCAGTTCGGTCCCGTTGACTGCGTTGTACACGGTGGCGGCATTGTCCTCGGAATACGCAACAAGCCGCCTACCGTCGGGACTGAAAGCCTGACCCCCCTGACTCGGCAGCGTCAGGATCAGGGTTCCGCTGGTTGCATCCCACAGCGTGGCCCTGTCGTCGTTGCAGAGCGTCACAATCCGCTTGCCGTCCGGACCGAAGGCAACCTCTACCACGGCATCAGCGGGTCCGCGTAGCGTGCGGATCTCAGTTCCAGTCGATGCGTCCCACAATCTGGCTGTTTGGTCGGCGGAACCCGTGGCGATTCGTGTGCCGTCAGGGGAGAAGTCAATTTCGAGGACTGCGCCTGTATGGCCGTTGAGCTCGGACAAGAGCGCTCCCGTGGAGGCATCCCACAGTCTAGCGGTCTTATCCCCGCTTCCCGTGAGGACTCTCCTGCTATCCGGGCTGAAAGCGAGACATTTAATCTCGCCGGTGTGACCCCGGAGGGTGGCCACTTCAGCCCCTGTCAAAGTATCTGAGAGTGTAGCGGCGTTGTCTCGGGCTCCCACCACAAGCCGTGCTCCATCTGGACTGACCTTCACGCAGGAGCGGCGCCTATTATGGGTGATCCCAGCTATGGTGTACGGTAAAGTAGCGATGCTTCGGTCACACATCGTGTCAAGATGGTACCACTCCCACTGCCGGAAGCTCTGTGGGCACAGGTCCAGTCGTGTCCTGGCCATGGCGATATCATGGGCCCGCAGTTCTGCCTCGGCGACCGCCAGGTTGGCAACGTAGGCCTGAAACTCTGTGGCCTGGCGCAGGTGTTCAGCCCGGTCGCGCTCGGCGGTGGCCTGAGTCGTGGCCGCTTGGGCCTGTCGCTTGGCCTGGCCCTCGGATTCGGCGAGTCTCCTGTTCTTCTCGGCCATGACGAAGAGTACGACGGCCGAGACAGCCAGAAGGACTACGAAGGAGGCCGCGACGGCCACCGGGGTTTTGTACCGCCGCAGGCTCTTCCTGAGCACGTACAACGCGCTGTCATGCTTGGCCTCGATCGGATCCCCGGCCAGGTAATGGCCGATGTCCCGGGCCAACTCCCCGGCGCTCTGGTAACGCCGTTCCCGTTCCTTGCTCAGGCACTTCAGGACGATGGTCTCGACCTCGTCATTGATCTGGCGTCGGATGGTGCTGGGCCTGGCCGGCTCGGTCTTCATGATGCGGTCGAGCACGTCCCGGATGTTGCCCACCACCTCATACGGGAACCGGCCGGTCAGCATCTGATAGAGGATCACGCCCAGTGAATACACGTCCGTGCGGATATCGATGTTGGCAGGAGCAGCCTGGGCCTGCTCGGGACTGGCCCACGGCAGGCTGCCCATGAACTGTCCGGTCACCGTCATGAGGGACGGTTCCGTGCCAGCGGACATCTTGGCCAGGCCGAAATCCAGAACGTACGGCACGCCGCTGGAGTCGATCCGAATGTTGCCGGGCTTCAGGTCTCGGTGGATGATGCCCTTCAGGTGTGCAGCATTCACCGCCTCACAGATTTTAACGAAGAGCTTCAGCGTTTCCTCGATCGAGCGCTTGCCGCTGGCCATCCAGACGTCTAACGGCTGGCCGGAGATGTAGTCCATCACGAAGTAGAACATCCCGGCCACGCTGCCGCTGTTGTGGATGGCCACGATATTCGGGTGGTTGAGCTGGCCGAGGACCTCCACTTCGCGGTCAAAACGGGCCTTGTCCTTGGGGCCGGCAAAGGGCCCTTCGCGCATCACTTTGATGGCCACCTTGCGTTTGGTGCCCTCCTGGACGGCCTGGTAGACGACGCCTTGCCCGCCGCGGTGGATTTCCCGGGTGATCTCGTAGCCGGGGATGTGCTCTCCGAAGCCACATAGCGGGCTCGGGGCACCGGAAACCGGCGAAGGCTCGGCCAGCGGGCCGACTTCCTGCTGAAAGGCGGCGTCAATGAGCCGCCGCTCGGGCGACCTGCCGCCATCCGGGTCTGAGGGTGGGTTCGTGGACATGTGTACACCGCAACCAGGCCATCGCCTGGTTTCGGGAAGGCATGACCCCGCCGAGGCCAGGCGGTGGTTCATCATTCCCCAACCTCACGAGCGGAAAACGCCGCTTCTACTCACGCGCGGAGGCTCAAAGCGTGGTGAAATAATCCGATGCCGAGCCCATGAGCTCCTGCAGCCGTGAATGGGCACGAGCACGGAGCATGAACACCGCTCCCTGGCTTCGCCCCAGGGCGGCCGCCACTTCGCCGATCGGCCGACCTTCCAGGTCGTACATCCGAACCACGCGGGCGTAAGCCTCCGGCAGCTGCCCGATGGCGCGCTTGAGGCAAGCCTCGTTCTCCTCACGACTTGCGCATCGGCTGGGCGTCGAAGTGGTCCCGCTCAGCCTCTCGATCAGGGTGTTCAGCGAGTCATCGCCCACGCCCTGCGGGATCACGGGGATCTTGCCCTCCAGCCCTTCAATGGCGTCGCGCAGGTTGTTGTTTCTCAACGTGGCCAGCCAGCGCGGGAAGGAGTCTGCTTCCACCAGCCTGAACCGTGAGATGTAGCGCGCCGCATCCGCGTAGGTCTGCTGCATCACGTCATCCTCGGAGAGGACGGAGCGCCATCGCGGGGGGATCTTGCCAGTCAGCCCCTGTCGCATCGAGGGGCCGTATTGCTCCAAGAGAACAGTCAGCGCGTCGCGGTGTCCGCAAATGGCCTTGTCGATCAGCGATCCTTCGGCAGCTGCCATGTGCGCATCCCAGCGAAAGGGCCTCGCTCCCCGCCGAACAAGTTGCCAATAAGTTACGGGAGCACAGGTGCTTATGTCAAGTGGGTCGTGATGGGAGTAGCCGTGTCGCCCTGTGCGCGATGCAGGCGATGGAAGGAATCTCGGGAATTCCCCGATTTCTGCGTGAGTGCCCGGACGGAGTTCCGCTCGTAGGCATGTGGACTGGAGGTCGTCATGGTGGCTGCAAGTGCTGGTCCACGACATGGAGGACAATCATGTTCATGAAACCAGGTTTCGCGAGTGTGTTCTACTGCTTGGGCATTGCCTTTGCCCCGTTGGCCTTTGGGCGGACGCCATCGACGCTACCGTCGGCGGCGACCCAACCTTCGGGGGATCTAATCCCCAAGTACTATAACCTCGTGAAGAACGAATTCATGATGGACTCGAATGATCAGATCGTCCTGACCACACGTGCCGTTCAAGAGGCGATCCGGCAGGCACGCCTAAAGGTCGCCAAGGAGAAGGCAGACGTCGATCACAGGATCACCTCTCTGAACGAAGAGAAGCGGAGCAACACGGAGAACAACCTCGCCGAGCTCAACAAAGCGACCGCCCTCCGGCAAGAAGCCGCGGAGCACGATCGAAAGAGCGTCAAATGGCGCATCAAAAGGGGGCCGAGGGGCGGGATCACGCGGTGGAGCTCGCCGAACTACAAGGAACAGGCCTTGGCGACCGAGTGCCGCAGGCAAGCTGAGGAGCACGAGGCGGAAGTGGAGAAATACCGCAGGGAGATCGGTCGCCTGGATGTAGAGCTGGCCTTCCTGCGTGGCCGATCGGCCTGGCTCGCCCATATGGCTCTACCGAAAACTGGTCGGGACATGCCGGTTAAGGAGTTCTGGGAGGACCTCACCACTGATCAGAGGGAGCAACTCGAACGCGTCGGCATCAGCCGGGACGAATTCAAACGCCTTCTCACCCGTACCGGCCAAACCGAGGCCTCGTTCATCGCCGCCGCGCGCGAGCTGAGGAAAGGGGTGAACTCCGATGACGAGCTGGTTCATTCCCTGAGGGACTACTTCCAGGAGCGTTTGGCCTCGCAGGCCAGGAAGTCCGGCATGGTTCGGGGATGAGCCGCTTTGGAGGGCCCCACAGGACAAGGAGACGACCTGCTCCGTCGCCAGGTTCAATTCTTGACTTCTCAACTGTGAGGAGGCCATCCGCGTTGCCGTCCACATGTGCTGTGGAGATGGGGGAATCGCCATCGTGGATCGAAAGTACTGACCCCGTGAAACGGAGGACAATCATGTCCTTGAAATCGATCTTCCCAAGCGGGTTGCTTTGGCTGTGTGGTGTTTCAGTCTTGTCGGCGCTCGGCCAGCCTATTGATTTCGAAACGTACCCCGACAGTACGCCGACGAGGGATGAAGACGTCATTTCTGATCAGTATGCCTCCCGGGGTATCCTGTTTGAGTTGGTGAATCGGACGACCGGGCAGCACTCTGGTTTTCCTCGCATCGCCGAGGTTGGCAAGCCCCGGACCGCGTTCGTGGGCTGCCTGGGGCAGGATACCCCACGTGAGGGTCAATCGCTGGGGAGCAGATTCCTGACAGACAGCCTGAGCCTTGGGGCAACCGGAGACCTGCTCATTACGTACCTCACCCCAGTATCTGATGCCTCCGGGGTTATCATCGACGTAGATTGTCGGAACAACGGCGGGTCTCCTTGCGAGCAGTGGACCCTCATTGCCCGTGACGAGGCCGGCAATGAGCTGGAGCGGGTGGTTATTGATGGACCCGAGGGTCCACGCAAACCCGAGTGCCTGAACCCGGAAGCTGGTCCGGGCGACGGAGTCGCTTTCGGCTGGGCCTTCGAGCGCCCGAGGCCGGATATCAGCTCCATCCTCTTGCGATACACCGGGGAAGCGCGCAGAGATGGCGCGGGCCTGGCCTTCGACCTTTTCTCGCCCGGCGCGCCGCCGCCCCCATTAACCGTTGAAGGCTCTGCATGGCCCCTCTGGGTTTGGGCCGGTGAATTCGTGACGCTTTCGGGCGAGGCCTCAGGCGGTTGGCCCCCATATGAATATGCCTGGCAGAAGGAGCTCACCAACGGAACATGGATCACGGTCGCTTCATCGCCCACGGCGGACGTGGCTCCGGGCGTTGAGACCCGCTATAGACTCACGGTGACGGACGCCTTGAACGCAACAGCCACGAGTTCCTCCATCAACGTGCTCGTGTGCCCAGTTCTGGTCGAGGTCAGTCAGGAGTCCGCCCCCGATGTGGCAGACTTCGATTCCCACTTGCTGGGGACCATCGGGCTGTATGCCACCGATCTGACAACCGCAACCTACTACGGCTCAGGCAGCTTCCGCGGACCAGCCCCATTGCTGACGCTGAATCGCTCCCATCTCTTCATGCTTGCGGCGGCGGATGGGCTTGCCCTCGTGGTCGTTCATGACATCGCCGCGGAAAACGGGGGTGGACGTGCGGAAATGCAGTTCGATCTTGAGATGGTCCTCGCACAACTGCTTGTTCGCGACGACACCACCTCGGAGGACGCATACCTCACGGAGGCACTCGATTCCCGTTTGCTGTCGCGACATGTCTGGAGCTCGCCCCACACCGATGGGCTAGCCCTGGGTTCTTTAGCTGGCGACTGGACGATATTCGTGCAGTTTAGCGATTGGTCCTCCGGGGGGCCGACGATCGGGGGGCTCGACTCCTGGGTCGCATATGGCCCGGACGATACGATGATCCCGCTGGCGTTAGCGGAAAACCGGCGCGTGCGCCTTCGAGCCGTTCGTGGCAGCTTCCCGGATTCTGATGGGGATGGTGTGATTGATCCGCTCGACCTCTGCCCCGATACAGTCCCGCATGCAGCGATCCATCCTGACGGCTGCCCGATGGATATCTTGGGCGATTTCGACCGCGACGGCGACGTGGATACAGAGGACTTTGAAGCGTTTGAGTCGTGTGCTTCAGGCCCGGCTGTACACCTGCAGCCCGGTTGCGAAGCGAAGGACGTCGACCGCGACAATGACGTAGACCAGTCGGATTTCGGCGCGTTTCAGAGGTGCTACAGTGGCACGGATCGGCCTGCCCGCGTCGGATGCGAGGGCTGAGCCCCTGGAAGGAAGGTCGGGACTGCGGTGCCGGTGATCGTCGGCTACGGTTGGGCAGTGTGCCCTGGAATGGGTAGGTGGATGATTGGAATCAAGATGACTTGTCATTTCCGTGTAGTGGGTTGTGGCCCGCTTTTCTACTGCGGTGCGCGGTTGGGTCACGTGGGCGATGATCATGGTGGGGACAAGGCCGGTACTGGAGAGTACCCGGAAGAAGACCCCAGCCAAGGTCTCTCAGGCTCGACGGACGAACACAACGGGTGGTACCATGTTTGGAGACAAGTCAGTTGTCGGCCCCTTTCAGGAGGACGGCAAAGTGAAGACTTCCAGAGCGATAGATCTGCCACAGTCACGAGTGCATCTGTTCAGCATCATGGCGTCCACTCTTGTTCCCCTCTTGTTACAGAGCGCAAGGCCCGCAGTTGCGGATTCTGTGTGGCCAATCAACGGCCATCAGTATCGTGCGGTGAGCGTCCCTGATGGGATCAGTTGGAGCCAGGCAAACGATGCCGCTATTGCGTCCGGCGGGTACCTGGCGACCTGCACATCCTCGGCCGAAAACGACTTCGTGTTCAGCCTCGTGAACACATCTGAGTTTTGGGCAGGTACGGGGACAAACGCAAACTGGGGCCCGTGGCTCGGCGCCTATCAGCCGGAAGGTTCCGCCGAGCCCGCGGGCGGTTGGCACTGGGTCACGGAAGAAGCTTGGGGGTATACAGCCTGGCAATCCGATCAACCCGACAATCTGAATGACGTTGAAGACCGCATGCACTACTTCGTCCCGATAGGTCAGTCGCGGGCCGCAACTTGGAACGATAGCGCAGCTACTGCTCTGCTGAAGGGCTTTGTCATCGAGTTTGACCCGAAGCCCACGGAGGCTGTTTGGCCGGTCAATGGCCATCACTATCGCGCGGTGAGCGTGCCCGAAGGTGTCACCTGGGACCAAGCCAACGACGCTGCCACTGCGGCGGGGGGCTACTTGGCAACCATCGGTTCTGTCGCCGAAAACACCTTCGTCTTCGAACTGACTGACGCACCGCAGTTCTGGTGGGATGATCCGGTCAACAACAGGTCGGCCGGCCCGTGGCTTGGCGGTTATCAGCAAGTTGGCGCTTCAGAGCCTGCAGGCGGTTGGAAATGGGTGACAGGGCAGCCACTTGTCTACACGAACTGGTGTCCCAGCAACCCGGACGATCAGCTGGGCGGCCAGAACTGTCTTCACTTCTTCCTGGGGGGCGGCTTGGGCCGGAGCGGCCAGTGGAATGACCTGTGGAGCGACCCTGGCGCTCACTCATTGCGAGTCGTCGGTTACGTCATCGAGTTCCCGGCGCAAAGTCCGATCGTTCAGAACGGAAGTTTCGAGATTGGCCAGGATCCCGGCGTGCACACAGGAGTGGGGGCAGGTTCGGCCGTCATTCCAGAATGGGTGATTACGGGCGACGTCACTTATACCGGCAGCTACTGGCTCAGCTCTGATGGTCGCCGAAGCCTCGATATGGATGCCGGAGGAATTGCACAGACATTCCCCACGATTCCCGGCCAGAAGTATGTCGTGATCTTCGAGCTTGCCGGCAATCCGGCCTGCGAGAGCTTGATCAAGGAACTCCGCGTCGCAGCGGCAGGTACATCACAGACCTTCACGTTCAACATCACCGGCTACAAGCTGTGGAACATGGGCTGGCAGACTCGAAGCTGGGAGTTCACGGCCACCGAAGGCCGAACAACATTGGAATTCCAGGCTTTGGATCCGGGGGACTCCAACTGCGGACCGGCCTTGGACAATGTGTGGGTGGTCATTTCGGAGGCAGAGGACGCCGACAGGGCCAGCGCACATTAAACTCCTGTTCCGGTAATCACTTGCATGAGGAACTGGTTGTTCCAGCCCGCGATGCGGCTCTTGCACTTGATGCTATCCTTCGACGCGTGACGCTTCAGGAGGCTGA
>JAGNEZ010000106.1 GCA_018003015.1 Phycisphaerae bacterium
GCTCCCGGAGACGTACCGCCGCGTGGTCGAGCAGTTTGACATCGAGTTCCGCCCGCCCGCCGAAATCGCGCGGGCCCTGGGGCGGTCCGTCGGAGCGGTGTACATGGTCCGGACCCGAGCCCACGACCGGCTGCGTGAGATTCTGACCCGCGCGCCCGCATCCCCCGGAGGCGAGATGCTCGGCGCGCCGCGTCCCGAACAGCAGTGAAGGACCACCCAGGAAGCCGGCTCGTCTCTGCATCCGGACACGGGCCGCGCCGCCGCTGACGGAGAATGATCATGGGCACTCATCCGCAACCGGACAGCGAGCCGGAGGGGCGGCTGATCGAGGCCGCCCGGCGGGAGGTACGCGGGCCCGGCGGACCGGAGCCCTCGGAGCCGGCCCCCGGTTCGGACGCACAGGGCGCACCACCCCTTCCCCATGCCGCAGACTCCGGCGCGCCGGCGATCGACTCCATTCCCGGCTACTCGATCATTCGCGAAATCCACCGCGGCGGGCAGGGCGTAGTCTATGAGGCGGTTCAGAAGACCACTCGGCGCAAGGTGGCCATCAAGGTGATGCGCGAGGGCCCCTTTGCCAGCCGGCAGGACAAGACCCGCTTCGAGCGCGAGGTGCACGTGCTGGCCGCGCTGAAGCATCCGAACATCGTAGCCATCCACGAGAGCGGCACGGCGGCCGGCAGCTTCTACTTCGTGATGGATTACATCTCCGGCCAGCCGCCGGATGCCTGCATGGCCGCCGGCCGGCGTGGCGTGCGGGAGACGCTGGTCCTCTTTCAGAAGATCTGCGAGGCAGTGAATGCCGCGCATCTGCACGGGGTGATCCACCGCGACCTCAAGCCCAGCAACATCCGCATCGACACCGACGGCGAGCCCCAGATCCTGGACTTCGGCCTGGCCAAGGTGGCGGCCGGCGAGGCGGCGGGCGAATCGCCGATGATGACCGTGACCGGGCAGTTCGTCGGCTCGCTGCCCTGGGCCTCCCCGGAGCAAGCCGAGGGCGTTCCCGGCAAGATCGACGTCCGCACTGACGTGTATTCGCTGGGCGTGATCCTCTACCAGATGCTCACCGGCAGATTCCCTTACGACGTGGTGGGCAACTTTCGCGAAGTGCTGGACCGGATCATCACAACTCCCCCCGTCCGACCGCGCCTGCTCTGCGGGGACATCGACGACGAAGTCGAGACCATCGTGCTCAAGTGCCTGAGCAAGCAGCGCGAGCGCCGTTACCAGAGCGCCGGGGAACTGGCCCGCGACATCGGCCACTACCTCGCCGGCGATCCCATCGAGGCCAAGCGGGACAGCTCCTGGTACGTCCTGCGGAAGAACCTTCGCCGATACAGGGCGGCCGTGGCCGTGGCCTGCGGATTTGTCCTGGTCATCGCCCTGGCATTGATCGTCTCGCTTTTCCTGCTCCGCGAGGTGACGGTGGAGCGCGGGCGGGCGGTGCAGGCCAAGGATGACGCTTTGCAGAAGCTCCGGGACTCGTACCTGGCGCAGACGCGCGCCGGCCGGTGGAGCGGCCGGCCGGGGCGGCGTTTCGACGGATTGGAGGCGTTATCCCGGGCGGCGGCCATCCAGCCATCGCCGGAGCTGCGTAACGAAGCGATCGCCTGCATGGCCCTGGCTGATCTCCGGGTGGCGAAGGAATGGGACACTGGCCCGGAGCGCTTTTACGGCCTGGCCTTCGACGGCAATCTGGAGCATTACGCGATGAGCAACGCAAGGGGAGACCTCAGCATTCGCCGCGTTGCCGACAATCGGGAGCTGAAGAGTCTGCCTGGCCCGGGGTATCCCGCATGGATCGTCCGGATGAGCTCCGGGGGCCGATATGTTGCTGCGAAGTACCACCCGCTTGGCCTGCACAGCCCGAATGCGGTATGGCTCTGGGATCTGAGTCGCGGCGAAGTGCTGCTCCGGACCGCGCACGGAATGTCGGCCGGTGCTGTGGATTTCGGTGCAGATGAGCGCCGGCTGGCGATTTCGCCGGGTCGGGAGGTCATCGTCTACGAGACTGCCACCGGCACCGAGGTCAGGCGATTTCAGTCGGAGGGCGTGCTCGGGCTGCTCCGCTTTGATTGGCAAGGCAAGCAGCTTGCGGTCAGCCTGACCGAAGATCGGGTCATCGTTTACGATGCCGATGACGGCCGAGTTGTTCAGCGCCTGGCCCCCGGCAGCCGCGTCGGCCCTATCGCATGGCATCCGGACGGGAAGGTGCTGGCGGTTGCCTGCGAGGACTTTCGAATCCACATCTATGACCTTTCATCGGGCCAGCGGCGGGCAGTTCTGGAAGGCCATTCATCCTGGCCGTCCGACCTGGCATTCAGCCACAAGGGTAAGCTGCTCGCGAGCGTGGGGGGCGAGGACCTCACTCTGCGGCTCTGGGATCCACGGGACGGTCAGCTTCTGCTGACCGTGCACGGAGTGGATACGCCCGCATCAGGAACGCCGTGGTTCGGCCCCGGAGATGATCTGTTGGGCCCGCGAATCACCGGCTCACGTCTCAGTCTGCTCGAAGTCGCCGGCCCACCGGAATGCCGCAAGCTGTTCGCCGATGGTGCTGCAGACGAGCGGCTGTGGCACACGGAGATCAGTCCGGACGGGCAGTTGCTGGCGGGGGCGTGCGAGGACGCCGTGCGCCTGTGGGACCTGGAGAGGGGTGACCAGGTGGCCTGTCTGCCAGGCCGCAGTTGGCACATCGCGAGGTTCACGCCGGACGGCACGGCGCTGATCGCCGGCGGGGGGTCCGGGCTGTGGCAATGGCCGCTCGTATCTGAGCCGGGCGCCGGCACTGCCCGACCGCAGATCGACCCCCCGGAGCACATCGTGCTCCCGGACGAGGGCCAGGTGGAAGCATGCGGTCTGAACCAGGAGGGAACGGCACTGGGGGTCGTCGCATCGGACAGTACAGCCCTCATTCTCGACCTGAAGACCCGGCGGGAGACGGCCCGGTTTGGCGGCCACGAAGGCCTCGCCGGTGCCATCCTCAGCCCGGACGGAAAGTGGCTGGCGTGCAGCACCTGGCACGGATCGGGAATCAGGGTCTTTGACGCGCAAGGCGGTGACAAGCCCGTATTCAGCTTGCCGGATGCGCGCGACTCGGCGGCGGATTTCAGCCCCGACGGCCGATGGCTCATCACCCGCACCGGGCCGGAGTACCGTCTCTGGTCCGTACCCGGCTGGCAACCGGGGCTACGCATCACCCGGTCGGGTACGTACAACTTAGTGGGACCGGCCGCGTTCACGCGCGACGGGCGCGTCCTGGCAGTCGTGCCCTCCTGGCGCCAAGTGCGATTGATCGACGTCGCCACCGGCCGCGAACTGGCGACCCTGGAGGCACCCGATGTGCACGAGAAAATCAACACCCTGTCGTTCACGCCCGACGGCGGCTGCCTGGTGGCCGGAAACATCCGTCGCAAACTGCACGTCTGGGATCTCCGCCTGATCCGCCAACGGCTGGCCGCCATGGGTCTAGACTGGGACGCCCCGCCGCTACCCTTACCGGCAGAAACGGGGGGACAGGTTCGCTTTTGAGCTCGCATCCGGCCGTCACCTACGCTCACGGCAGCGCCTTTCCCCGGTCTTCCGCGCGGCCGCGCCGTTGTGGATTCCGGCCACGACGGCGACGTGGACCTACACGACTTTGGCGTCTTCCAGCGGTACTACAGCCAAGCGAATCGCCCGGCCGATCCGGGCTGCGCCAGCTGACAGATTTGGGCATCGAAGAGGCTGAGCGGTTTTCCAGGAAGAACCGCCAATAGCTGCGGTCTCATAGACCGCAAGCTGCTATAATGGACCAGAGAGACCGAACCGAACGGGTCCGTTGGTGTTTAAGAGTTCGGTTCGGTTAAAGTTCGGTTTTGCCTTTGCTCTACTTAACGGGTCGGTCCGGATCTACTTAGGGCAATTGATCGACCCGGCGCATGATAGAGGTCGAAAACGTAAGAAGCTGTCTTGAAAGCACTTAAGAGAGAAACAGCCGGTCCTTAAGTAGAGCATGGGCAGCTTGGAAGGCTGATGCTCTACCAATTGAGCTACGCCCGCAAATCAACTCAAATCTTTTGCCATCAAGACCTTACGTTCCATCCGATTGCCTGCATAAGTAGAGCAAACCACCAGGGTTTGCTCTACATAATACTCATCGGGGCCCGACAAACAAGCGTTCTGGCTTGAAAACACTGCAAGACGTTCAGCCGCAAAAGCATTCTCAGAAGCACCAGCAACCGGGATCCCGGCCGCCTCCAGGTGCTGTCAGAGTCTCCGCCAACCCGAAGCGGTCCGAAGCCAGCGTCGCGAGGTGATGCCCAGCCCGTCACGCTGATGCTCCCCCATTTGTGCTGCCGCGTATGCGGGTCAGATCTCTGCTTCCGGCCTTGAGGCCATGTTGGTACAATGCTGCCATCGCTGGCGCGTGCAGTTCCGGCGGCTGCGACGGCCAGAGGGAAAGTCGATAGCCTACTCATTTCATTTCGTTTTCGAGCGGGATATCAGGCCGGCGACCGCCGCATCTCACTGGAACTGCCTCTCGAATTTCACCGGGAACGTGGAGCTGCGGGCCCAAAGGCGCCCGCGGGCCCACAAGCCCGTTAGGTGCTTCTGCTCGCGGCCGTCTCCTGGTCCTGCGTGTGGGCGCTGTAAGCCAACTCCCCACACGACGAGGAAGCTGTACATGCCCTGAGACCCCCGCGCAGCACTGGAGGATGCTCCAGCCGGTCCAAGGTCGCTGGACGCGTTCCTCTCATGCCAAGAGGTAATGGACTCCACGTGACTGCGTTCGCGGAAGGAGGCTGGCTCTGTCGGAGGGTGACGCCGATGAGCGATGTCACGACCATCCTCTCCAGCATCGAGCAAGGCGATCCCTCGGCCGCCGAGCAGCTCTTGCCCCTGGTTTACGACGAGCTGCGGAAGCTGGCGGCCCGGAGGCTGGCCCAAGAAAGGCCCGGCCAGACGCTGCAGGCCACCGCACTGGTCCACGAAGCCTACATCCGGCTGGTGGATGTTGAGAAGGTCCGGCACTGGAACAGCCGGGGGCACTTCTTCGTCGCGGCGGCAGAGGCCATGCGTCGGATTCTGGTGGACCAAGCCCGGAAGAAGCGTAGTCAGAGGCGGGGCGGCGGCCTGCAAAAACAGCCGATCGGCGACATCGAGATTGCGTCCCCGGAGCCGTCAACTGATCTGCTGGCCCTCCATGAGGCGCTGGGGCGCTTTGAGCAGACTGACCAGGTCGCAGCCGATCTCGTCAAACTCCGCTACTACGCTGGCCTGACGATCCCCCAGGCGGCAGAGGCCCTCGGGATCTCCTCCACAACTGCTGACCGCTATTGGGCTTACGCTCGCGCCTGGCTGCACACGGAGTTGAAGAAGGGCGATCACCGCACCGTCCAATAGAAAAACCTCGTGGACTTGCCCGATTTCGTGGGGTGATCCGCGACGCGATTCCGCACTGTTCTTTGGAGGCTGTGATGTGCCAGCAAGGCAAAGACGAAAAGGCCATCTTCCTGGCCGCTCTGGAAAAGAGAACGCCGCCGGAGCGCAGCGCGTTTCTCGAAGCGGCCTGCGCCGGTGATCCCGCACTGCTAGAGCGGGTCAAGGAGCTTCTGGCGACCCACGAGGAATCCAGAGGTCCGCTTGACTCCCCGCCTCGCGGTATTGACGCCTACCCGACCACTGACCAGCCCATCACCGAAGGCCCTGGCACGGTCATCGGGCCCTACAAGCTCCTTCAGAGGATCGGCGAAGGGGGGTTTGGCGTCGTCTACATGGCCGACCAGACCGAGCCGGTCAAGCGGCGGGTGGCCTTGAAGATCATCAAGCCGGGCATGGACACCCGGCAGGTCATCGCCCGATTCGAGGCCGAGCGCCAGGCCCTGGCGATGATGGACCATCTGAACATCGCCAAGGTGCTGGACGCGGGGACGACCGACTCGAGCCGGCCTTACTTCGTGATGGATCTGGTCAAAGGCGTGCCGATCACCCAGTACTGTGACGAGCATCACCTCGCGCCCCGGGAGCGTCTGGAGCTGTTCGTGCCGGTTTGCCAGGCGATCCAGCACGCCCACCAGAAGGGGGTCATCCACCGCGACATCAAGCCCACCAACATCCTGGTGGCCGAGTACGACGACCGGGCGGTGCCCAAGATCATCGACTTCGGCGTGGCCAAGGCGACCGAGCAGCGGCTGACCGAGAAGACGATGTTCACGCAGTTCGGCCAAGTGGTCGGCACGGTCGACTACATGAGCCCGGAGCAGGCCAAGCTGAACCAGTTCGACATCGACACCCGCAGCGACATCTACTCACTCGGGGTGGTGCTCTACGAGCTATTAACCGGCGAGACGCCGTTCGACCGCCAGCGGCTCCGCTCTGCCGCGTTTGACGAGCTGTTGAGGATCCTCCGCGAGGAGGAGCCGCCGAGACCCAGCCTGCGGTTGAGCGCCAGCCACTCGCTGCCGTCGATTGCCGCCAACCGGCATACCGAGCCCAATAAGCTGAGCAAGCTGGTCCGCGGCGAGTTGGACTGGATCGTGATGAAGGCCATGGAGAAGGATCGAGCCCGAAGGTACGAGACGGCGAATGGACTTGCCAGTGATATCAAGCGGTATTTGAACGACGAGCCTGTGGTGGCCTCTCCGCCGTCGGTAGGTTACCGGTTTCGCAAGTTCGCGCGGCGGAATCGGCGGCTGGTCACGACCGCGGCGGTGATTGGCTCGATTCTCTTGCTGGCGACCCTGGTGAGCACCTGGCAAGCCGTTCGGGCAACACGAGCTCGGCATGAGGCCGGGTTGGCCCAACACGCGGCTGAACAGGAACGATCAACGGCACGACAGCGCGCCGACGAAGCGATGGCCGCCCGAGCGGAAGCCGAGCGCGCGGCAGCCGAGGCGAAGACGGCGCGCGAGCTGGCCGAGAAGCGGGAGAAAGAGACGCAGCAGGTTTCGGATTTCCAGGCGTCGATGCTCGTCGGGATCGATGTCAAGGCCATGGGCCGCGGTATCAGGGAGCGTTTCCGCGAGCAGGTGCGGGCGGCGCTCGAGCGGCAGTACGTGGGCGAGTTCCCCGACCGCCGCAAGCGCACGCCGGAAGAGGTCGAGGCCGAGTTGGCGGCGTTCGACCAGCGCGCCGAGGCGGCCCAGACGGTGGACGTGGCCCGCCGGGTCATGCACGAGTTTGTGCTGTCCCGCGCCGCGGCCGCACTGAAGACGAAGTTCGCCGATCAGCCACTGGTGCGGGCGCGGCTCCATTCCGCCATTGGAATCACTTACTATAATCTGGGCATATTGGACGAGGCCGAGCCGCAACAGCGCGGGGCACTGGAGATCTGGCAGCATGAGTTGGGCGAGGAAAACTGGCAGGTCGCGCAGGGTCTGCACGATTTGGGGCTGGTGCTGCTCAGAAAAGGCGACGACGCCCACGCCGAACCGCTCCTCCGCGAGTCGCTTGCGCTAAGCCTGAGGACACACGGCCATGAGACTGATTATGTGGCGCACCTGCTCGGGTTGCTGGGCAGATGCCGGTCGGGCAAGGGCGACGTTGTCGAGGCGGAGCGGCTGCACCGCGAGGCGGTTGCGATAAGCCGCAAGCTCCACGACGATGGGCATCCGTACGTTGCAGAAGCGATCAACGGCCTCGCTCAGGTCTTGAAGGAACGGGGAGACTATGCCGCGGCGGAGGCGTTGTACAACGAGGCACTGGCCGCGGTCCGCAAGGCCTACGGCTACGATCATCGCTCGGTCGCGGCTGTGCTGGAAAACCTGGGGACCCTCTCCGTGAAACGAGGCGACTACGCCCGCGCCGAGCAGTTGCTTCGCGAGTCCCTGGCATTGAACCGCAAGCTGCATGGTGATGAGCATCCAGACGTCGCGCGCCTCCTGGGAAATCTGGGGCAGATGCTCGGATACAAGGGCGACTACGCCGCGGCCGAGCCGCTGCTTCGCGAGGCGCTGGCATTGAACCGCAAGCTGCTGGGTGATGAGCATCCGGACGTGGCGCAGAGCCTGGATAAGCTGGCGCAGGTGCTGTCCCTGAAATTCCAGTACAGCGCTGCCGAGGCGGTGTATCGCGAGGCGCTGTCCATTGCCCGCGAACAACCCGATGCCGAGCAACGTGCCGAGATCCTGTGTCACCTGGTCCTCTGCCTTCGCGACGCAGGAAGGGGTGCAGAGGCTTTGCCGCTCGCGCGAGATTCGGTCGCCATCTACCAGCAGCTTCCAAGAGACGACCATGGGGAGTACGCCTGCGCCATGGAGGGGCTCGCTAAGATTCTTCGAGATCTCGGCCAATATGAAGAAGCTGTATCGCTCCTGCACCAGGCTTTGAACATACGGCGTAAGCACTACCCCCACCGTGATCCCATAACGGCGTGGGCGTTGTGCAGCATCGCGGAAGACCTGCGTGCGATGGGCGATCTCGAGGAATCCGAGAAGGCAGCCCGGCAAGCCATCGACATCTTCCGGACCTACTCGCAGCCAACATCAATACAGCGTGGCTGGCACGCGCGCGCGGTGGAATTGGTGCGCCAGGCCCTTATCGACGCCGGCAATCCGGACCAGGCGATTCTCGTCCAGCGCGAATTCGTGGAGGACTGTCGCCGGCTGCGGCCAGCGGATGACCAGACCCTTGCTGCGGCCCTCGCAATGCTCGGGAGGATGCTGATCGAACAAGACCAGTATGCGCAGGCCGAACCGCCTCTGCGCGAGTGTCTCGCAGTTGGCGAAAAGGCACTGAGCCCTGATTCCCCAAGTTACTGGTTGCTGCCGGACGCGCGGAGCCTGCTCGGCGGCGCGCTGACGGGACGGGGCGCGACGCTGATCGAATCCGACGTGCCCGCGGCGGAGTCGTTGTTCGCCGAGGCCGAGCCGCTGCTCATCGAGTCGGCCGACTGGCTGACCCGGAACGCCGATCCTATCCCTCAGCCATATCGCGACTCGGAGCCTCGTCGCGCGATGGAACGCCTCGTGGAGCTGTACGAAGTGTGGAGCACGGTCGCGCCCGACACCGGCAAGGCCGAGCAGGCCGCCAAGTGGCGAACTAAGTCGGAAAAGAGAGACCCGGCCCTTCCGCAACTGTTCGGTGCACGAAAACTCGTTGCTTTGGGCCGCAAGTCAAGCTGGGCGCCGGATGGGATGCGCCTGGTCTTCGCAAGAACAAACCAAGGCGGTCTGCAGATTCTGAATCTGCAGAGCGGGACGATCAGTGATCTCGCCGCAGAAGGCAAAGACCCAGCATGGTCTCCGGACGGTCGCTATGTCGCCTACGTGTCCGGGCCGCACGGCAGGAAAAGGCCCGATGAGGAAGTATGGCTTGTCGAGCCCGATGCACGCGATGTGCCCCCACGAAGGGTGGCGGCCGGTGGCTTTCCGTGCTGGTCTGGCGATGAGGGGACGCTGTTCGTCAGATCACGAGTGGATGCCAAGCTTCTGGCCATCCGTGTGGACGATCCGGCCGGGAAGCCAGCGGTCGATTTCGAACCCGTCATAGGGTTCTTGCCCGCTGTGTCTCCCGACGGGAGAAGAATCGCATTCGCCCACCAGGGCCTGCTGCAGGTTCTCGACCGGGATTCCGGTGCGACGTTGGGTACATGGCCGCTTCCACATCCTGGGGGGAATGGCGTCGCTAGCTGGTCTCCGGACGGTCAGCAACTCGCGGTAGGTGGATTCACGCCTGAAGTTGGGCTGTGGGTCTTGGATCTTGAGCGCGGCGGCGCGTTGCGCGTGGCAGATGGTGCCTATGGAAGGCCTGCATGGTCGAAGGATGGAGCCAAGCTTTCCTTCGACTTCCTCGGCCGAGGCGACGAGAAGGCAGAGATCTGGATGATCGAGACCCAAGGCCTGCGCACGGACGGGCGGGCGGTCGCGGCAGACACCCAAAGCCAGGGCGCTACGGAGTCGGGCCTTTCGCAATTCCATCGCAAGAGCAAACTGGCCTTCGATGGCTTTGATGGCAAGCTGAGCCTACCGTGGGAGATTCGGAATCACGACCCGTCCCATGTTTCGCTCGAGAAGAAACCCGGCATGTTGACCGTTACGACTCAGCACGGAGAGTTTGAGCGGAACAGAGACGACTACAAGAATCTGTTTTTCATCGAGTGCCCCGCCAAAGAGGGCGAGGACTTCGAGGTCACCACGTGTCTCGCCGGCTTCAAACCAGCCGGCCCCCTGCAGCAGGTGAAACTGGTCTGCTTCGACGACGAGGACAACTGGGTCCGGTGCGGGTACTACATGAGTGCCGTGGCTGGCCAGGCGGTGTTCCACCAGCAGGCTGAAACGGGGGGTGTGGTCCGGGCCACGATGGTCAACGCCGAGAAGGCGTACGAACGGTTGTGGCTTCGGGTGACGAAGCGCGGCAATGTCTATCTTACTGCGTACAGCGCGGACGGCGAAGCCTATCGCGCTGTGACGGCCATGGCATGGGGCGATGGGTCGCCGGAGCACATCGGCTTGATCGCCTTGAGCGGCTTTGGGTCCCGTCTGCCTCACCCAGCCCCCGAAGTTGACGCGTCCTTCGACTTTTTCGAGGTCTGGTCCGGCACATGGAGACCTCAGGCCGAGCAGGCCGCCAAGTGGCGGACCGAGTTGGAAAAGCTTCCAGGGCCGTAACGGGTTGAGGCGGACTCGACCCGCCCGGCGCAGCCGGGCCGGTCCATCAGATAACCCCCAAACGAAGGGAGACAGAGATGGTGTACTCACACAGTGGTATTGCGCGCCGATTGAGCCTTGTGGCCGTGTTGGCCCGAGCAAACGGAGAACACATCAAAAAGGAGACGATCATGTCAAGGTTCATGGTTCAGACAGTTCGGTTCAGATTTCTCGTGGCGGCCCTGCTGGTCATCGGCACGGCCGTGTCAGGTGCATGGGCCCAGAAGGGCGGTGGCGGCCGCACCGGCGGCGGCACGATCTTCTTCGAAGATTGTGGAGCCTGTACCTACACCTGGAGCATGAACTCCGACGGCAGCAACATCAATCCGTTAGGGTTCTTCGCGTGCTTCCAATATCCGAGCAGGACCCTGCACAACACGCACCGCTGGTTTCTAGCCGTAGGGACCATCCCCGACTCCTACTATCCGGACGGGACGACCCAGAGAGCCGAAGTCTTCGCCTACCGGGACGACTGTACGAAAGTCCAGCTCACCAACGACGCCACGCTGGACCCCGCAGGCTCCTGGTGGTACGGGATGCAGTGGCTCCCTGGCGATCAGAAGATATCGTTCAAGGCCCGGCGCTGGTCCGGCACCACGATTACCGAAGGCGGCATCTACACTGCGGACCTGCTCTATGACGCGGACGGCAACATCATCGGGCTGGCCGCCCAGCCCACCCTGGCACTGGCGTTCTCTCTCAATGCTAGCGGGTGGCCTGATTTTGGCGTTCACAGTTGGGACCCCGCCGGCAACCGGGTAGTCTACAACGGCAATGCGGTCACCGGGCTCTGGGTGGCCGACCTGGCCGCCAACACCCGCACACTGATTCTTGCGGGCAACGCTGCATACCCCGACTGGTCACCCGATGGGACCAAGATCCTGTTCAATCGGGGGGGTATTTGTACGATCAAGCCCAACGGAACGGGACTGAAAGAGGTCATTAAGCCAACCTACCTGGAGACCGTTTACTGGAGCGGCTTCGGCCATGCCTATTTTTCTCCCACAGGGAGCCACATCGTCTGTGTGGGATGCACGTCGCACAACGGGGGCAACAACGACGTGTTCCGCGCCACCTCCAGCGGCGGTTCTCTAACGAACTTGACGAAAACGGACTCGGTCAACGAGATTCCGATAGGGTGGCGCTAACGGCCCCCGAGGTGCCAACGTGGCAACCGTCGGCCGGTCGGCGGCGTCGCCAGGTTCGACGAGCCGAGCACGCCCCGTGGCGGGTTGACTTGAACAAACTTCCGGGACCGCAACGAGGTCGAGGCGGACTCGACCCGCCCGGCGCAGCCGGGGCGGCCCATCAGAAAACGCGAAGCGAAAGGAGATTTAAGATGCTGTACTCGAACAGTCACACTGTGCGGCGATTGAACTCGCGGCGCCCGTCGGCCGGCCGGCTGTGATCCTCGGAGATGTCATCCTGGCAACCGACTGGACGGAAGCCCCCGACAAGCTACGGCGGGGTGAACGCCCTAGAGGCGTGTCGATGACGGTTACGGCTTACAAAGTGAGCAGAAAGGAGGCTGTATGGTATAGGCCAGGCTTGGTTGGCTGCCCCGGCTGTATGTGATCGACCGGCAGATCCGGGGCGGGCCAACGTCGAGGGGCAAGGAGGCGACATTCATGACGACATACCCAGCGGGTGCGGACTGCTGGGGCTCCCTTTGCATGAACCAGAAAGGAGACAGGATTATGATACGCAGAGGCTTCACAGTTGCAGCGATAGCGGCGTTGGGACTCTCCTGCCTGACTGCTCCTGTCAACGCGGCGACCACCACGGAGATCAACCAGGCCATCCAGGATGGGCTGGCTTGGCTGGCGACACAGCAGAATCCAGACGGTTCCTTTGGCTCCGGCTATCCCTTGGCCCAAACGGCAACGGCCGTGCTGGCTTTTGAAAATGAGGGACACTTCCCTGGAGGAGGAACTGCTTATTCGAGCAATGTGGAGAAGGGACTGGATTACCTGTTCCGCTACTCTTACAAGACGGGCATCAGCGTGCAGGCCGTCGGCTACCCGGGACGTAACGACAACCCTGACACAAATGGAAACGGGCAGGGCGTGTACTTCAAACGGTCTAGCTACATGTACGAAACCGGCCTCGTTATGCAGGCGATCGTGGCCAGCAACGCCCCCAACCGGGTTGTGGGAGGTACCGCGTTTCTGGGCGCTGCAGCTGCAGGAGGGGGGCACAGCCTGGCCCTGAAGGCCGACGGCTCCATCGTTGGGTGGGGCCTCAATGGCAACGGACAAGCCATTCCTCCCGCGGGCAATGATTTGGGTGTAACTCGCCGGGCGCGCCCTCATAAGGTCCTATAATACAAGCCTTTACAGCTTGTGGAGTTGTGATATAAGGGTCTCCAGAGGTGGAACATTGCTTGTTCAGGACGATGTTCGGCCC